>NZ_JBEUDO010000053.1:0-19087 GCF_050584665.1 Nitrosomonas sp. ANs5 | reverse complement strand
CCTAACTATTGATTCCCAAGCAAATCTGCCCATCCATTAAATTACAACTGACTTTGGATGGTGCTGCATAAAGAGAAACTCCCTTCGAATAATAAGATGGCATTCTCACTTTTAGATCTCCATTTGTTTGATTGGCGCCCTGAACCCACTGCCATAGGGGGGATCATTAACGATGCGTGTTGGCACACGATCTGCCTTTGACTGATTCAATAATAGGCTTCCATACAGTTTTCAGTGGAATCATGACGCCCGGCATAATCCCTCGTCTGTTTTATGGTGCGCAAGCGCACTCTACGCGCTTTGTCGTTGCGGGCGGCGTAAACGGTGCGGCAATCCGGCTGATGTTTGAATTAAATTGCCACCTATGCTTGGCCAGCAAGCCTGGCGTTCAGCAGTTCCAGCACTCCGCCTGCTTCGGTGTGGCGAATGCGGGTAATTCCACCATAACTGATCTTGATTCGATAGAGCCCGGTTGGCGGGGCGAATATTGTCTGTGCGACGATGGCGCGGATGACGCCTGCATGCGCGACAATCAGGCAGTGCTGGTCACGATATTTTTCCACGGTGTCGGCATAGGCCGAATTGACGCGTTCGATAAAATCCGCGAGCACCTCCGCGCCCTGGGGCCGTTGATTGACCGGATCGTTCACAAACGCCCGGTATTCATGGGCTCGATCGATTTTGACTTCATCATGCCGCAACCCTTCCCATGCACCAAACCCGACTTCCTTGAAACGCGGTTCGATGGCGACCGGTATGCCGTAGCGCTCACCCAATCTATGGGCGAACATTTGGCAGCGTTGCAGCGGAGAAGTCATGATTTGCGTCCATGCGTGATAATCACCGACTGCTTCCCACATCTGGGTCCAGCCTTTCTCGGTCAGCGGGTCATCGATATTGTGACCACGATAACGGCGTCCGCCCACTGGCTCGCCGTGGCGAATCAGGTCCACGATAGTTTCTGTCATCGGTCAAAGCAGGATAATGTCATTTCGGGAGCTGTAGTTTATCCGATCTGAGCGCAAGATGGGGCATGCGGCCATGTCACCGGCATCCAGACCAGCGCCCGGCCAGAATAAAGCCATTTAGAGGGCGTATTTCTGCCCGTTGGATCAGGTAGCAATACCAGACAATGCTTGATTGACTCATGATCCTGACAGGTTGACCGGATCCATCCGGATCAGCACAATCACCCTGATCCGCTCAATCACTACATCCAGCATGCCGCCTCGCCCGGCATCATGGGTGCTGCTGTCCAGCACACCTGAACAGCCCCCTTTTTTTGATCTCGCATGGAGCCAGCAATGACAGAATCAGTTCTAAAAATTGGTTTGCCAACCAACCTGACACGCGGACTCAAACCGAACTGGAATCCCCGCACCGGGCATCTGAACATTCTCTATCCGCCTCACAAGCAGCCGATCCAGCCCACGGCCGTGGAACCGGTTGCCAATCGCGGCAGTTGGTCATTCCCTGAAATCAGCCTGCACGAGACCGCACAGAGCCTGCTGGACGCCTTGATTCCCTACAAAGTCGTCAGTGCGGCAAGCGAGGTGGATGCGCCCCTCATCGGCGCAGGCGCCTTGCTGATCGGCGCGGCGGGCAGCGAGGCCTCGATCAAGCAATTATCCGGCACACTCGGCGTCGACTTGAGTAACCCCGATTTCCGCTATGCACTGGTCAAATTGACCCGCCTGGATGGCATCAATACCCATGCTTCCGCTGCCAGTGGCATCCTCGTCCATGCCCGCCCCCGCCGGCCGGATCCTGAATACGGGCTGAACGAAGCATTCATCAGTGCCTCTACTAAATTGTGCCATGCCGGGCGCAGCCGTTTGCAGAATTACGGCAGCAGTTTGTGCAAGGAAGACGCTGATAAAATCCTCGATGCCTTCGACACCTTTGGCACGCACTATATTTCAGCGCTACAACTCGGCGACAGTATCCTGCAAGTGTTTGCCTACCTGCCCGAGCAGTTTGCCAAAATACAACGCGCTTACGCCGATGACCGCAATCCGCTCAGCGGCCCCGGTTCGCAGAATTTCGCCCAGTTCACGACCGATGCCGCGACCGGTATGTATGGTTTCGTTCAGCAATATGGCCATCTGATTTGTTTGAGCAATTCACGCAACTTCAATACAACCCTCGACAATGGCGATTGGCAGGATCATCTTTGGTCCAAGCATGACAGCATTTTCTCGCTGTTCAATACCGATTCGAAACTCTCGCTGGTCACGCTGCAGGAAACGTTTACCGAGCAGGCCCCGGTAGAGATACAACTGGCCAGCCTCAGCCTGATGATCGAACAGAAACGCGGCCTGATCTGGCAGCGCATCTTCAAGGCGGCCATGACACAAAAATACCGCGACACCATCCAGCCCAATTTCGCGATCTACGATACGCGCGATTTTGTGCAGATGCTGCCCCAGGATCAGACCGGTGTCATATCATTCATCGCCACCCCCACCATCAATCTGTGCCAGACACGGCTCGATCTTTCAGACATGCAGTTTGTCGCGGCCGACGAGGTCAAAAATTGTATCCTGCTCGCCAACGTGCTCTCCATCCAGTCCGCCAACGGCATCACCATTCCCGGCAGAACCATACGCCTGTTCAGCCAGGTTTTCGATATGCGCACCCATGGTCACGCCAGGGTGGTGACTGTTGCCGACGAGGCATTCGCTTGCTTGCAAATTGGCTGCGATGAATTTCTGGGTGCCCTGGCAGTCCGCAATACTTCCGGCAGCGCCTACTGTGTAATCGTCGATGGCCTTAAGTTTGGCCTGACGGGCCATGGACCGGGCGCAATACCGGTCGTGGTGGATGACGTACGTGTCACGCCGCCGGCAGATACCGTGCCGCTGCTGAGCGACAGCCTGCAGTTCTCGATGACGTTTGCCGAGGCTGTCATCAGCGACCAGTCCGGCTGCGCCCAAGACGGTGTGCAGCAGTTTGTCCGCCAGTATCTCAGATGGGTCGCCCGGATCATTCCCAGCGCTACCCGCGACCCGGAGCAGCTGGCGCTGCGCGTGCGCGCCATGGATCTGGCCCACTACGCGATTAACCCTGATGATGGCAGTTTTGTGCCGATCCTGCCCTACACGGATTACGAGCAATATGTACAAAGCATCCTGAACTATCTGGACCGGATTCAATTCCAGATCGCCCAGAACGAGCAGAGAATCGCCAACCGCCGCCAGGAAGAATTGGTAATCGATGTCGCCAGGACACTCAATCAGAACATCATCGCCTCGGGAGAATTGATCAGCGATGTCATCGCTGCCAATGCCGCGCAACAGAAGGATCTTGCCGGTTTTTACGATGCGCTGATCACGCAGAAACAGGCCGAGGCCGCACAGCAACGCAGCAAGCTGAACGCCCTGCAGACCGCCTTGTTCGAAGCCCAGGGCGATATCGATTTCGCCGTCCAGCAGTACCAATCCGCAGTCAAGCAATGGGAAACCATCGAAGCGATCAAATTCGGGCTGGATGTCGCGACCAATCTGTTCGCTCTGGGCATTACCATCGCGACCCCAGCCTCGGCCATTTCCGCTGTCAAGGATATGAGCGCCGCGGTGCAAATGATCCAGAAAACCTTGAATGTGCTGAATGCATTGGCCAAACTCTACCAAGGCACGGCCACCGGCATCAAAGGGCTGCAAGGGGCGCAAGCCACGCTGGATGGACTGGAGGGCGCGCAATTTGGCAGCCCCGCCACGATACCATGGGATGAGCTTTCGATCCTGTTCAATCAGATCATGGCGACCGGGCCGGATGTCAAGGCCGAAAAGGCTGCCCTGCAGGCGGCGTTCTCCATCCTGGTGCTGCGCGGCAAGGCAGTCACGACCGCACAGTCAGCGCTCCACGCCATCGAACGCGAGATCTATACCAATCAGCAGCAAAAGACTCTCAACACCCGCCAGGCCAACCGGCTGGCTGCCCTGCAGGACAAGCTGCACCCTGCCCATATCGCTGACCTTGATCGCAGCGCTATCGATCTGATGGCATTGACCGGGCATTTATCGTTCATCCAGAACCAGATGCTCGGCATTCTGGCCAAGGCCTTCCTGCAGCAGGATCTGGCGCTGCAATACGCCAACCTGCAACCGGCGACCCCGATCCTGTCCTTCAGCCTGCTCAAATTCAGCGCGGCGATCGTGCAGCAGAAGGCCACCACCATCCAGGCCAAATCGGCGCTTGCGCATTACCAGGCAGTCACGACCAAACCGATCGATTTTGTGATCGCAGGGGTGCGGCCGGACCAGCTCACGCATGGCAACACTTTCAACACCGCAATTTTTCTCAATGCGCCCGAGTTTTACCAGTATGTGAATGCCCGCGTGGTGGCCGTGGTCGCGACTATCGACGGGGTCAAATCGACCGATAGCGGCACTTACCTGCTGCGGCTGGCTTATGATGGCACCCCTTTCCATGACCGCAATATCGAGCGCGACCCGCTCAATTTCCGCACTCCCTGGCGCGAAAGAATCTATGAGTACCGCGCCTCGGATGATACGCCGACCTTCTCCGATAGGGGTAAATCCTGGTCGGATGGCGTCAGCCGCATCACACCCTTTTCAAACTGGGAAATCTCCTTTCCCGATACCCGAACCAATAAAGGCATCCGCTTCGACAAGGAACGGCTCACGATCCGGCTATCGTTCATCCTCGAAGCGCGCATTGTCGATGCCGAAAAAATCCTGCAGTTACGCACTGCCCGCAAACTGGCGGCCATGCAGGCATTCGCATCTCATGCGCCAGCAGTCGGCTTTCTGGCGCATGAGATGCGCGCACTTGAAACAACGCCCCGGCCGACCCTGCTGACCGCAGCGGCCGGTTTGCCCCCGGCCAGCGCCCTGATCGCCCAGATGTATGCACAAGGCAGCTGCACCAATGGCTGGGATGTGGTGTTCAACATGGGCCTGGCGGAAATCAATACGGTCCTGAAAAAGCAATACGAAGACCTGAAAACCCATACTGCCTACAAAAACACCATCTCGGTCAATACTTCCGAACAATATCCCGGGGATGTCACGGTCATCAACAAGTTCGAAATCGAGTATGGCTATCCCCTGCTTGGTTTCAGCATCAACAATAACAATTCAGCCACGCTGAGCATGGAGATCCTGAAAGGTTCGATGCAGAAATGCTCCAAGATTGGCAGCGGCCCTGAAAATTGCGACCCGCCGCAATCCCTCACCGGCGAAACCCTGACGGCGGTCGTCAGCCTGACCAAGGTCGCTGGATCGGTACAAGTGGATGGCGGCAATCACCATGTGCTCAAGGTTCTGCTGGATATGCAGGAAGGCGCTTTCAGTATCAGCAATATCGATCTGAGCGACGAAACCAAGGTGGCCTTCAACCAGGCGGTGAAATCCTACTTCGTCAACAATCCGGTGATCTTCCTCATCAATCAGCTCGATCTGACCAATATCCCCACCCTGAACGCCCTGCGGCCCAAGGATTTTATTTTCAAACCCCTCAAAACGCCGTCCAACAACGAGATGCTGCAGCTGTTCATCATGACCGATGGGCGCGCTGTGCGCAATTACTCCCAGGCGTTCCTGAACAACATCCCGGAACCCCTGCCGCTCGGACAGGCCAGCAGCATGATGGTGCGCTCCGGCATCATTTTTCACGATGTGCTGCCGCAGAGTCTGAAAAACAACGGCTGGACCTTGCAGGGTGTCGACCCCAGCGATCCGGCCAAGGCCTGGTCAGGCAAATTCAGCGATGCAAGCATTATCGGCAGGGTCGACTTGAGCAAGCTCGATCATTATTCCTCCAGCGGCGGACAAGGCGGCGGTTCGACCACCCACTATACTTATTCGATCCCCGGCGGCAACGATGTGTCATGGTCATTGGCCGGCACCACCCTCACCGTCCAGGCAGACGGCCAGATGCTTTACAGCGGCAACCGCAAACAGACGCTGACCTACAAACAGCATGCCTGCACCACAGTTTACCCCTGCTTCTTCAACTGCACGCATTGTTCCGATTCCAATTTGTCCAGCGACATCACCGTCAACGTCCGGGCCTATCTGCCGCTCAGCGTTGGCGGCAAGGGACGCAACCAGACAGTCCAGATCACGACCACCAGCAAAGGCGTCACCGTCTCCGGCCATCTCTCCGGCGGCGGGCCAAGCGGCTCGGACGATCTGGAAGCACAGGTAAACCAGCAAATCCGTGACCAGGTTCCCAAACAAATTGCCGACAAGCTCTCGATACAGTTCGATGCCGTCTCGGTCTTTGCACTCAAAAACCTGCTGTTCCCCGCCGACAACTACATCACCTTCAGCGCCTGCGCAGTCCCAGGAGACCTACTGCTGCTGGGCAACTTCACAGCGGAAAATTGAGCCATGCAACGCCGGGCAGCACTCCAGCAACCCGACAACGGCAGAACCTGCAAAGGCTGTTTGCGGGTTTACGGAGCAGTAGCCTTGAGCCCAATCCGCATATTACATTCTAATCAGCATGCCGGCCGCTACGGCCGACATGCGCAAAACTCCTGTGGCACTGGCAAGACTTCCCGGCCAAGGTTCAGGCGATGCATGACGCCAAGTCATCCTCCAAAATCGATTTTCCAGATACCCGCTGCCACCAACGCCAGTTGTTTCTGCCTCGATTCAATTTTCTGCTCATCCCAATTGTCGTAGTTCTCTGCTACGGCCTGGGTGGTCTTAAAGACGCTCTGTCGATAGACTTGGCGCTTGGTCGCATAGTCTCCATTGCCCAAATCCCGATTCCGGCTTGCCTCAAGCAGCGTCATATTACCAATCCGATAAATCAAACGATCCTGCTTCGATTCCTCGATGTATGACCAGGCCGGTGAAGGATTCTCCGGAAGAATGTGTTCCAGGTTATAGATTGCGCTCTGAAAATCAAAATTCTGTCCTGAGCGCTGCCGCTCTATTTCAAAGAGAATATAACGCACCACCTTCCTATTCCGGCTGTTCGCGGTTCGCAGCGCCTTCTCGGCAAAAGCAGCTTTAAACTGACGGTCATCTGGATAAACATCCCGCAGCGCGGCAATCACCTCTCTCGCACGGGCATAGACGCCGGTCGATACCTTCCACGCAATATCGTTGTATAAGCGCTCCTGCTCATGAGCTTGAAGGTTGCAAATAACGTTATAACGGAAAGACACAACCGCCACAGCCCTCAGGATACGAGTAAAATCTGTCCGCTCATGCTCATAGAACTTGGCATGACATGCCATCAGCATTGCCAACGGCTGACGCACGTTAAACATCAGCAGTTGTTCGAGCGCAAGTTTCTCATCGCTGTCCCAGGTCGCATCCTGCGAATCACGAAGCGCAGCATAGAGGGCAGCTGAATAGTCCAGGTCCCGCAGTAACTCAAAGGCGGTATCGCGGGCGACCACACGTTTGCGGATGGTTTTGAATAAATCGGATTTGCGTACCAGCTTGTTGCGGCCGTTCCAGAAAACCCGCAGAAACTCCGGGAAACTCTCGCTTCCCAACAAACCAACAATGCGTTCCCACCGCTCTTCCAGAGCTTTCAGCTCGGCTTCATGCGTATCCTCCGAACTGATGACGGAAAACAGATAGTTTTTCAAGAGATCGGTCGCTGACAGCCTCACACCGCGCGCGTTGAGCGTCTCGAACACCTTGAAGGCATTCAGCTCGTCGGTAACGGTAATGACAGTAAAAAAAAGCTTGTCCACCAAGTTATCCAGAAAAGCCGCCAGCTTCATGCCGCTAGAATCAGTTACCCCACAGTAGACCCTGATGCGCTCTTTGAACCAGTTGAAAGCCTTTCTCAACTGATGCTCAGATGCATTAAGCCCGCGCTGGGGCAATTTCTCCAGAGGAACGAGATAAGTTTGATAAAACCGGTTGTTGTGGCGATTCAACTCGAGTTTCGAACGTGGCACCAAACTCACCGGATCGAGGTAGCCAATGTAACTGTTCTGGAGCTGCTCCTTGCGTTTGGCGTTTTTTTCAGCATCCAGGCCAGCACTTACCAGATCCTGGAGATGGCCCAATGCAGCAAGAATCATGACACTGATCGTGGTAATTCGCTGCTGGCCATCAATCATGTCGAATCGCTTGTTATCAGAGGATTGCAACACCAGATACCCCATGTAGTGAGCTGGTTCTCCGTCATCTTCAAACAATCCGAGAATATCCTGCCAGAGATCATCCCACTCATCCTCAGTCCATGAATAGTCTCTTTGAAATGGGGGGACACGATAACTCAGACCATTACCCAGCAATTGACGAAAAGTCGAGTTAGCCGTATTGAAATTCATGGTTGCCATTTCTACCTCTCCTTGGCTCCCGGGCCGGAAATCCTCTCCAAGATCGAACCGGGTTGGTAACGGAAGGCTTTCAAACCATTGCCAAGACCAGCCCCCACCGGATAGGTGGCCAGCAGGCAAAGCACCGCGCGCGCATACCCCATCAGCCGAACGATCAGCCGGCCGAGTTTCTCACTTCCTTTCCGGATTGTGACCATCCCAACCTTTTTCGTCATACCCACTACACCCATTCACTGCCTCATACATAGTTTGTACATCGATCCAAATAGCAAAACTGGCTGCCGTGCTTCCTCACGGCATGTGCGAGTGCCTGCGCCCAGGGATTTGGTTGCACTTTACAGTTGATGCCTGATAAACGTCACTTCGAATGCCTTGCATGGCCGGTATTGCTGCAGACGGTTGGCGAAGGTAAAGACATCGTTCATCTCGTAATGCTGGAAGATATCGAGGCCGCGATCCAGAGAGATTTTCCAGCCATGGTTAGTCACGATGTGGCGGGCATGAATGGTCCCGGTATCGTCAAACTCCCAGGTAAAATTGACACCCACAGTGCCGGCTGCTTCCTTCATCTTTTCAAAATTGTCCTTCTGTTGTTCGCTTTTGAGCTCGTCTGCCATCGTCACCAGATGAACCGATACTTCCTCATCCGGCGCCTTGTGCTTCACCACAGTCTCCAGGAATTCCATGAAATTGCGCACCTGGTAAAACAGGCGGATGTATGGATCGGTGACCGTGATCGCGGTTGCTCCCCTGAGATAAGGGCCTAGCAGCGCATCAAAAGAGAGCCCCTTCTGATTCTCCTGGAACGAAAGGTGTTTTGCCTGGAGGACAGGATCGGCGGGCGTCAGCGGTTCGGGCAGCACACCTGGCGCACTGGGTTGCACAGCAGCAGTGATGTTCCCATCTCCACCCACGGCGATGGTCTTGTGGTAGTGGTTAGGGTATTCCTGCTCTTCGAGCGTGGCGACAGGATGGATTTGGCCGCTGGTATCAAAATAAGAAAAACGGACATTGCCGTAAGTGGAATCAATCCGCATCAATTGGTCTTTGACGCGCTTGCGACCTTCAATGGCGAACCGGAGTATTTCTTCAATCTCATCCCGGGTTGCTTCACCATGCGGATAAAGAATCTTCATCAATCCAGAAAAAGTCTTGTTGATGCCGTCACGATCCCGGGTCGTAATATCGGAAGAAAGCGAGAAACAGTCTCCATAGCGGTCTGAATAATCGTGACTGCGCAGCGAGCGCAGGATTTCGGCCAAATAATCCACCACAAAACCATAATTACTCGAAAACATCTCGCCACGGATGATGTCGACTTCCCAACCGGGAATATAGAAATGGATGCGGTCGAGGAAGGCGGAATCGTAGAACTTGCCTGGCAGATCGTCGAACAGATCGGAATGCTTGAGCATATAGGGCACGGTGTGCTGCGTGTTGCCGACAAAGACCATGGAAGCCTCTGCGCCGAGCGTCTCGACACCCCGCGAGAAAGATTTGTTAGCCATGTAGTTTTTCATGATATCGACCAAGGCCTTATCCACTCGCTTTTGCTTTCCGGCAAACTCATCAAAGGCGACGCAATCCCAATAGCCGACCAGACCAATCATTCCGGTCGTATTATTCACGAACAGCTTGGGAACCGTCACCTCGCCGCCCGAAATCAGAATGCCGTGGGGCGAGAACTCTGAGTAGATATGCGATTTCCCGGTCCCCTTAGGGCCAAGCTCGATCAGGTTGTAGTTGCGCTCGCAAAACGGGATCAGACGAATCAGCTGAGTCAGTTTGCTGCGATGGCCAAACATTTCCGGATTGAAACCAATACTCTGAACCAGCAAATCGATCCATTCACTGGTCGTGAACTGCCGGCGGGCCTCTAAATAACCATCAAAATCGAAATTAGACAGCTGGATGGGTTTGAGGGCCGACAAGAGCCAGGGGCTGGCATTTTTATCCTCAGTGAACTCGTATTCGATATCGGCGATACACCACACACCGCTGACCAGCAGCTTGGGATGGGCCTTGACCGTTCCCGAATCGATCAGCACCTTTTTGATACCGAGATTGGAAAATTGTGCTTCATAAACATCGGACTTGTAATTCAGTACCGCGCTGATTTTATCAATAACCTTGTAACGCCCTTTTTCCCTAATGTTGGAACGGATCAGGCCTGCCTCGTTGCGATGCACATAGTGCTTGCGCAGAATCTCCCGGACTGTCTCGATGCCGGCCTGTATAGTTGCCTCATCACTGGTGGCGCAATACTGTCCGAGCAGGTATTCCAGCACATAGGAAGGGACAATAGCGTTGCCCCTGACCGCCCTGACGAGATCCTTGCGAACAACCAGCCCCGGAAACCACTGATTGATTTTTTGATCGAGGGTGTTCATAAAATTCCTTCTACCACGGAACAAACGGAATACACGGAAGGTTCCATCGAACAATCCTTTCGATTTCAGCTTTTGGGTAGTGGCCGAAGTTCACAAGAAAAGCCAATGCGTAACCAGTGGCTTTCAAATAATTGCGAACCTGTGCCCGGTGCTCATCGCAGAGCGCTTTAACGCCTTTCAATTCAATAATCCTCTCTCAAGAAACACCTTCCAAGCAACTCTTCTTCGTATTTCAGCTTTCCCATTTCTGTGTATTCCGTGTGTTCCGTGGCTAGAAATCAAAATCACTGGTAAATGAACGCCGCATCAAGTACCGGAGCGATTTGTATTCCTTGTAATGTGAAGTCCCGGCATGATTTTCCTCCAGCCGCAGAATGACTTCCTCACCGTTGGCTTCGTCAGCCTTGCGCGTGAGCACGAAACGCATCTGCAGTTCCCGCTCGCGAGGGTTGTTTGAACGCAGATCAAAAGTCAGCTCGTGGCTATCGGATATCAGATCACCGGCCTCGGTGTAGAGACCTGCGCGCAACACACGCGGCTGGATCTTATCTGTCACCGGATCGGACTGATACAAGGTTACGGCCAGCTGCCCGGCCGTAATCATCGAATTGGCGCCGCGCAGAATATCCACTTCAACGAGCGTGACATCGCTGTGGCGCTTCTTGTTGATCTTGATCACTGGTATCACCACTTCCTGCAAAGTCGCCCCGCCATGCACAAAGCGGCTGCCTGAGCCTTTCAGACGCAGGCGGTTGATCGATTTGGGCACCTGGATCTCGATGTTCCCGCTCAGTCCCAACTGCTTCGCAGCAAAAGTGTGCAGCCCCTGAGAAGCTTTGAGTCCCTTTCCCAGCACGAATCGGCGATCTCGATACAAAATGACATCCCCCTCGGCATCGGCGCTCAAGAAATCACTCTCATCCAGCTCCCGATCCTGGTAAATAAAACCATGATCAGCCGTCACCAGAATGTTGTTTGCGTTGGCAGCAGTCAGCCTCTTAACCAGCCTGACCAGTTCTCCCAGTGTTTGCTCCGCCGCTTCGAAGGCCTGCCCTTCTGAATGCATTTTGTCTCCAGCGTGGTCTATCCGGTTATGGTAGATGTACAACACATCATTTGCTTTCAGCAACTCCCGGCCTTGATCGCGATTAAGCTGCATGAATTCTTCGGACTGAATAGCCTGGCCGCGTCCAGCCAGTGCCGCCTGGAGAATTTTTGTCCGGTTAACCGTCCCCTGGGAACTTTGCCCATCCACCAGCACAGTGCCAGTTTCGTTGTCGGCAATCGCAAGGGTTTGGTTGGGCAAGAGCGCCGCCATGCCAAGCTGGGTATAGCTGGGCAGCATCGAAAGCGCCGGCTCCAGTTGTGCGCTGTAACGGTCCTCCCGGCGGATGAGGCTCAGCAGTTCATCGCCGATCTCATAGCGCATGGCATCGGAAATGATCACGCAGACCTTGTTCTCTTTGCGCAGAAACGGTTGTACCTTCAGCCTGAAAAAATCCTTCTGCTTGCGCACGGGAAAAGCATCCCATTTGGCTGCCGCATCCGCGCAGGATTGAAAGCGGTCGCCCAGTTTCAACAGATAGTTGTTGGAATACAGATTCTCGATCTGGCCGGTCAAGTGGCTCATCAAGGATGCCTGGCCTGACATGCGCACATGATAGGTGAATTTGCGATATAACTGATCAAGCTGATACCAGGATTGCGTGTATCGTTCCACCCAAGTAGCCAGTGACCAGTTCTCGGTCGCCGGTTCCGACCACTGACCATCCATCACAGACAACTTTTCCTTAAACTGGGCTGCATAATCAACCGCCTCGTACAAATGCCGGTATTCGCGATACCAATGGCCCTGCCGCCGCTGGCGCACCCAGAGCGATACATCGCCACTCGAAACCGTACGTGATGCCACCGCCCGTACCAGCTCGCTGATGATCTTCTGATCGATCAGCCGGAAATAATCCAGTTCGATCAACTCCCGGAAATCCCGCTTGGCCAGATCCCGCTCAATGCCGAGAACCTCGGCACATTCTCCCGAGAGTGTCTCGAAACCGTCTTCGAACTGGCGGCTGTCCTTCCAGCGCTTGAGAAAAATCAAGCTATCCGCCGTCAGTGTGCAGTTGTCAGTAAAGTTCCTGAAATAGCAATCCTTGAAAAGCTGGATGACAAAATCACGGATACTTGGATCATCAGAAAGATATCCATAAATTCGTCTCATTTGTTCCCAAAGATAGTCATCAAGCTTGCATCTTTGAACCAATCGATACTTTTCTCCCAACTGATCACTGGCGGCTGATAACTGACTACTCTCATCAAGCAACTGCTCGACGATGGCATCCATGCGCGGCTCGCTGCCCGCACACACAGCCAACATCTTCAGACGGATCCGGCCGGCAGTGTCATCCCCTTTCAACAGCTTCTTGAGGGCATCCATGCGTCTGGCCGCCTGAAAAAATTCCGCGTGGGTCTGCACTATGTCCGTGAATGCCAGGTCGAGCGCCAATTCGGACAGCCAGATGGCGATTTGATCGGCACGAAACTCACCGTGGGCCAGCTGCACGTCCAGCAGCCAGTTATCCAAATCGGCAGGCTGGGGTCCATCACGGTAAAGCAAAAACTTCTGCTCTGGTTGCTCGCGCAATATCCGGTATTTAACCCCGTACTCGTTGTTGACCAGCTCCAGCTTCTCAACGCCGGGCAGCTGAAGCGCCTCGAAATCACCGCGCAACTCCTGCTTGGCGTCGTACCAGAAGATGATCCGGTGGCGGTCGAAGAGTTTGGTCAGGGCCTGGGCGATACGGCTATTCATGCGACTGTTCGGATGGAATTCGCCTCCTAAAGCACGCTCAGCAGGCAAGTGTTTGTTCTCACTCACTCAGGGTTTCCCTCCGGCAATACCCTACGGTTATGGTCCATTGCATCGTTAAATCCATCAGGCACCGGCTTGAAGGGATACCCAGGTGAACGGTGGCTGCTTTGAAATTGCCGTAGTGCCTGCACGTCGATCTGGCCTGTGATGCAGTAGTCGTGGTTGCCACCCTTGACACGCAGCAGGTCGCGCTTCCAACGATCCTTGTAGGGCGCACGGATGCGGCTGTCGCCATACTGACGGTTATTGCACTGGATGATATAAGCGTGGATGTCCAATGCGGCAGATTCTACCAGGGCGTTGAAAGTGTCAGTGTCGCTATTCCACTCGGGTACGAACAGGGCATCGACTTTGCCGCGTAGTTCGGCGCGATAGCGGATATTGGTCAGTTCGCTACAATTGAGCAGGGCGAAGTGGAAGTTACCGTGCTGGATGATCGGCGGTGATTGCCATTTCCATGGCATGGCTGGTTTCAGGCTGGCGCCGGCGAGGCGAAACAGCTCCTGTTCTTCATGCAAGGCTGGGGTTTGTTTGTCCTGACGGTAGAGCATCAGCGAGGGGAAGCCGAGACCGTCGTGGGTGAGTGAAGCCCAGATCTGGTTGTGCACGCGCTTTTTGCTGGCGTGCAAGTATTCCACCCCGGTGATCAGCGAGATGCGTCGCCCGTTGAGTTTGCCGGCAATGCGCATAAACCACCGGGGCGGCATGGCCAGCTCCGGCAGGATCAGGTAGCCGGTGTGGTCGGGTTGAGCGATAAGTTCGTTGATCAGGCGGTTGAGGCGCTGGTAGCGGCGTCGGCTGTCCGGGTCGGGCTGGTGCATGACGGCGGCAACAAAGCTGGTCTCGCGGGTTTCCCAACTGGAGACGGCAATGGTCTGACTGGCTTTGGGTTCGCCGTCGGGAATCTGCAGGGTGCCCTGCTGTTTGTCCCAATGTGGCATTTTGTACTCGCTCGGCTCAAAGCCGCGCAGGGCGCAGATAACTTTGCCGAGATTCGGCTGCCAAGCTCTGTTGAACGGCTGGGGCGTGATCAGGAACAGCTCGTTTAGGCTGAACGGCCGGGTGGCGAAATACAGACCGGGCGGAATGCCGTTGGCCAATTTGGGTTTGAACCAGCCTGCCAGGGTCTCTATGGCATCACCGATACCTCGTGCATCGTCAGCTCGCCAGTTGGCATTGATCAGTTTCTTGCGGGCGGGAATACCGCGCTGGCTGAGCATTTCTTTCGGCAGGCCGCTAAAGCGTAGGGGGATGTGGGCTAGGTCGTGGCTGAATAGGCGGGCGTGCAGTTTTTGCAATTCGCGCAGCGATTCCGGAAAACTGGCCGTTAGGTCGCTGGCCAGCCAGTGCCAGTGGCTTTTAACTTCCTTCTGCCAGTCTTTCTGAGCTGTTGCGCCCAGTCGTGGCGGCAGGGCACTTAGGATGCTCTCGGCCAGCATATTAGCGAGGCTGTTCTGCCAGCGGTGCAGATCTTGTTTGACTTCAGTTTCGGGGCACCGGCTGGCTTTTATCTGATGTATGCACTGATCATGGATGGTTTCGCCAAGCTCCTGCAGTTGCTTGAGTATCTTGCCCAAGTGTTTGAAATCCACACATGCCGTCGCCATCCGAGCGATGCGCGGCAGGTATTGGGCCAGCTCGAAGAATTTCACTGGCGTCAGCAGGTGGTCGATCACGGCCTCGAAAAAAGCGTGACGGTGAGCCTGCCAGGCATCCGGCGGCAGGTCGCGCTCAAAGGCTTCGTAATCGCGCAGATTGAGGGCAAAGCCGGCGCGGTGCAGGGTCAGGGCGTCGGCTTTGCGTAGGTTGTCGGCCTGCTCGCCAGCATGGTTGGTGGCCTTAAGCAGATCGGTGGCGATGGTGCCGGGGTTGTCGGGCAGGTCGGGCAAGGCGCGCCATTCGCTGGCGCGCTGATTGATCTGCTCGCTGATGGCATTGACCAGTGCCCTGCCGGGACCGCCAGAGAGGACGAACAACTTATTCTTAGTGTTCTTAAAGGCGATGTCGCTATCGTCGTCTGTCAGGTAGCTCGGTTTAAACACAATGCTGCCGTTTTCCAGTTCGAGCAGGTCTTTACCACCATCGCGGTTGATGACCCAATTCCAGAAGTCTTTGCTGGTGGTGAACTTGCTGGTGTTGTGCATGACCAGCAGGATGTCGTCCACATAGCGTCCGTAGTACAGCGGCACGACCTGCCGGTCGATGAACTGGTCGAGCTCGATCAAGGCAGCGTTGGCGACTACGGCGGACGCTGGCAATCCGACGGGCAGACCCTTTTGTAGTGGAGTGTTTTTGGCCCATGCTTGCAGCGCAGTGATGAATAGCCGGTTGAGTCGGGTTTCATCTTCGTTGAGGGTGGCACCTGCCTTTTGATGAAAGCCTGCATCTAGCATAAAGCCGGGGTTGAGCCGGTGGTAAAAACTGCTGACATCGGCGGTGAGGGCGATGACATCCTTTTTGTCGGACAAGGCGCTGCGCATGGCCTTGATGGCACCGTCGCGCCAGTCGCGGAAGGGTTTGAGGTAGGGCTTGAAGGAACCCAGCGCCATGCGGTTGATGTCGCCATTGCCATTGCGGCGCAGACGGCTGCCGTAGACGTTGTCACCTAGTTTTTTGTCGAAATGATGGCCGACCAGCATCATCCACAGTGCAGAGAACACATGGAAATCGATGCTGCAGTGGGCCATCAGGCGGAACTCGGCGGTGGGTTGCTCTCCATTGCCGGTGCGGCTGGCCCATTCTGCATCCGGTGCGGCGAATATCAGCGTGGTTTCCTGTGTAGCGCTCACTTTTTGTTTTTTCGGCTCTTTCGGGAAGGTGATGGCCTTGGGGGCCAAGGTCCAGGTTCCGAGAAACTCCGGGGCGGTAATCCACTCTTGATCCTCACCGTTGATGCGCTGGAGCAAATGCCCAATGTTGTCAAGCAGCCCGTCTTCATAGTCGGCCATGTCCATCAGCGGCGGGTTGGTCGAATAATACAGGTCGACCTTGGCCTTGCGCCAGGCGAGGATCAGTTCTTCGAGAGTGATCATTCGCTACTGCCCTCCTGCAACTGTTGCAAATCCTGCTCTATCTCCTCCACCGTCGGCAGCGCGCCCTTCAGGTTGTCCGGCAGCGTTTCCACCAAGGTATATTCACTGACCCCCATGGGTTTGTTCAAATCGCGCAGCGCGAATTCCACCTCAATGTTATTCTTATCGCGGCACAGCAGCAGCCCAATGGTGGGGTGGTCGTCGTCGCGCTTGAGTAAGCTGTCCACCGCCGACAGGTAGAAGTTGAGCTTGCCCGCGTATTCAGGAATAAACTTGCGGTTCTTGAGCTCCACAACCACATAACACTTCAGGATAATGTGATAGAAAAGCAGATCGATGTAGTAGTCGTTTCCGGCGACCTCCAAATGGTACTGACGCCCGATGAAAGCGAACCCTTTGCCCAATTCCAGCAGAAATTGGGTGATATGCCGGGTGAGTTGCCGTTCCACATCCCGTTCGTTATACGGGGCCGTCATCGCCATGAAATCGAACGTATAGGGGTCTTTCAGCGTCTGCTGGGCCAGATCCGACTGGGATGTGGGCAGGGTTCTGGGAAAGTTAGTCACCGCTTTGCCGGCCCTGTCATACAGCCTGGATTTGAGCTGTAGGGCCAAAACATCGCGGCTCCAGCCCTGCTCGATCGTCTGGCCGATGTAAAAACCAAGCTCGGCCTCTACCCCGGCCCAGGGATCGGAGGCCAATTTGGCAACAGCCTGTTGCCAAATTGCAGGGCAACAATAGAAACGGAAGAAAGCCCGGCAGTAGCGCAGATTTTTGGCGGAAAAGCCGCCTACGTCGGGAAACGAACTTCTCAGATCTTTGCTGAA
The DNA here is from genome assembly GCF_050584665.1 of Nitrosomonas sp. ANs5. Lineage (NCBI taxonomy): Bacteria > Pseudomonadati > Pseudomonadota > Betaproteobacteria > Nitrosomonadales > Nitrosomonadaceae > Nitrosomonas > Nitrosomonas sp. ANs5. Next base: position 1,685 of record NZ_JBEUDO010000053.1, on the reverse strand, counting down.
CGCATCAATGAAACCCGACCCCCACTGAGCAGTTGACTCCCGCTCGGTGATCCGCGCCCCGAGCTCGTAATACAACGCAATCAGCTCGCTGTTGGCCGACAAGGCGATGTTCATTCGCGCTGCATGAATCCGGCTCTTGACGGATGCCAACCAATCGCGATAGGCCGCCTCTTGGGTTAATTTTATGTCAGAGGAACTCATACATCCCTCTTATTTCTTCTGTCCACAAAAGGCACGAAAATCACGAAAAGACTCATAGAACAATCCTCTCCACTGTTGCCTTGGGGTGGCATCCAAAATTTGCCAGCAACCCCAGTCGCATGCCCGTGGCTTTCAAATAATTCAATACTTGTGCTTTGTGCTCGCCTGTCGTCGAACTGAGCGCTTTCAGCTCAACAATGATGGTGCCGTAACAGACGAAATCGGGCTTATAGATCTGCCTGAGTGGCTTGCCCTTATAGGAAAGCTTCAGTTCCTGCTGAGAAACAAAGGGAATTGATCGGGCCGCCAGTTCCTTGTCAAGACACTCCTGATATACAGCTTCCAGAAAACCACAGCCCATCTCACGATAAACCTCAAAGACTGCCCCTCGAATAGCATACGATTCTTCTTCAAAGAGCAATTTATTTTCCACGGAAGACACCGAAGTCACTGAATTTCTATCTTTGTTATCCATTCCGCTTTTTCTCTCCACTTTTCCGTGACCTCCGTGCATTCCGTGGACCCTCAATCTGCTTCAGCATCCAGGCCGACGATCTTCTTCAAGGAGCAATTTACTGTCCACAGAAGACACCGAAGTCACTGAATTTCTATTTTTGTTATCCATTTCGCTTTTTCTCTCCACTTTTCCGTGGCTTCCGTGCATTCCGTGGACCATCAATCTTCCTTCGCCTCCAGGCCAACGATTTTCTTCAAGGCCGCGCCAAATTTGGGGTAGTTGACCTTCACGCCGTCATCCAGATCGATCTCCACCTGCTCGGTGGCCAGCGGGTAAAGTACCTCGCGTTCGTACTCCTCCATCTCCGCAATCATCCTGGTGATCTTCTCGATCTCCTTCAGGGCCTTGGTCTTTTCGGCCTGGGAGGCGCTGGCGCTAATGCTGACTGCCTCCAGATGGTTCTTGTGAGCGGTAAGCTTGGTGCGAAACTCGCGCAGGTAGTCGTTGAGCACCACGCTGACTGTATCCGGGCGGTAGCGGTGCATGTAGATCAGCGCGTTGAAGCTCCCCTTGGGGCTGGAGAACAGCCAGTAGATGGGGCGTTTCTTGTAGCGCCTGACATGGTCGTTGTAGAAATCTCTGAGGAAATACTTCCGAATATCTTTGCCCAGGGCATCTTCCACAAACTGTAGATTCTCTTCGTAATGGTCGACTCCGAAGGCGACCTTCAGGAACTCTCTGAACCGCTCGGCGATATCGTCGGTGAACCAGTCGCCGTCGAGCATGGGGATAACATTGTCGTCGTCGGCTAGAAAAGATTTTTGGTCCACGGAATACACGGAACACACTGAATTATTCTTTTCTGTGCTTTCTGTGTTTTCCGTGGACACTTTCTTGTAATAGTCCTCGATAGTCTCGCCCTGGTTGGCCAGGATCAGCCCCGGCTTGTCCAGTGCGTAACGGCCGAACATGCAACCCACGGCATAGGAAACCAGCTCGCGCATGGTATCGGCCAGCAGCAGCGCCT
>NZ_JBEUDO010000052.1:0-19344 GCF_050584665.1 Nitrosomonas sp. ANs5 | reverse complement strand
CCATAGCTACGGCTATGACTGCGGTTTGCGCCTAGCCTGGCAGGCGAATCCATCGATTTTATTTGTAAGCTAATTGACGGAACCGAGTACTAGCTTGCAATATTCCGCATGTTTTTTCGCACAATAGCCAGGAGTGAATGGTTGTGTGTGCCTGTTTTGCAGAGTAATGATACGTCTCGGCAGGCACATTCAGTATTGCAGTCTTTCTCTTGAAAGCTGCACGTTAAAGCCTGCCGAGCTGAGATTTTATAGTGTGTGAGTACAGGTGGTTGATCGCAAAAAGCCGGGATTATTGAATTAGCCTTGTAACCAGGAGTGTGCCTTGCCATGATCTTATCGAGAGACCGGTTGCGGTTTTTGCTGTCAAGGGTTCGTGAGCGGTTGTGGGTAAAGCCCCTCTTGATTTGCCTGTTGTCTATCCTTGGGGTATTTTTAGCCAGACTCACGGATGCGATTCCGCTTGTACAGTATGTTGCCATCATCATCAATGTGGACACGATCGCGGCTTTGCTTTCAATCATGGCTTCCAGTATGTTGGTTATCGCCACGTTTGCAGTGGCAGCGATGGTGTCGGCCTATGCCTCGGCAAGCAACACTGCCTCGCCACGCAGCTTTTCGCTAGTGATCGCTGACGATGTATCACAGAATGCGCTTTCAACTTTCATTGGTGCATTTATATTCAGCATTGTCTCGCTGGCGGCTGTGAAGAACAACTATTTCGAGGAAGACGGTCTTTTTGCTCTTTTTCTCCTGATGGTATTGGTATTTGCGTTGGTGATTGTGACTTTTGTCCGCTGGGTGGACCGCATAGCGCGCCTGGGGCGCATGGGATCGACCATTGACAAGGTCGAGCAGGTGACGGCGGAGGCACTGACGCGGCTGCGGAATGCGCCATTACTGGGTGGCGTGCCGATAGCTACACAGCCCATTGCGGGAGAGCCGGTCTATGCGACCGAGGTGGGTTACCTGCAGCAGGTGGATGTTGCCGCGCTCCAGGCCTATGCTGAGCAGATAGAGGGGCGGGTGGTCGTGATGGCTCTGCCAGGTGCGTTTGTCACGCCCAGCCGGGCATTGGTATATGTCTATACCGGCAGTGGCGCGTCAGCTGACAGGCATCACAGGCAAGTGGCCGAAGCTTTCCAGCTTGGCAGTACCCGTCTTTTCAATGATGATCCGCGGTTTGGACTGATCGTCTTGTCTGAAATTGCAAGTCATGCGTTATCACCTGCCGTCAATGATCCTGGTACGGCAATCGATGTTATTGGCAGGTTGGTAAGACTGTTTGTGTGCTGGAGCGGACAGATCGGGGAAAGTGATGCTGAAGAACCGCTATATGACCGGGTAAGCGTGCCAGCGATTTCGGTCCATGACATGTTTGATGATGCCTTTACGGCGATAGCCCGGGATGGTGCGGCGCTGGTCGAAGTTGCGGTGCGTCTGCAAAAAGCATTTCATGCGCTGGCCATGGAGAATGACACTGACTTACGGCAAGCGGCTAAACAGCACTCGCGGTTAGCGTTGAAGCGCGCGGAGCAGGCGATCACGCTGGCAGAAGATCGCGCGCGAGTGCGCAGGGCAGCCAAGTGGTGAGGCAAAATACTCAACCTGGGTAAGTTTCGGGGTGAAAAGATAATCCTCTGTCAGACGGCATGGATTCATTCGGATGTCTGTAAAGCGTAATCCTTTGCGGGTGCTATCTGGACGCCTTCATGGCGGGTAACCGCTTCCTTGATATCCAGAAAGAAATGTTCTTCACCGAGATAATGGATGATGTCCGCGCGTTTTAGCAGATCGCGCACAGGCCCGATGACGCCTGTCAGATAAAGCGTAATGCCGCGTTCTTTATAATCGTCGATCACTTCCTTCAGTGCATGTATGCCACTGGTATCTATCGATGACATGCTGGCCGCGTCAATAATGACCGATTTCAGCGGAGCTTTTTTTTCTTCCTCAAGCTTTTGCAATATTTCTTTGAAGTATTCGACATTGGCGAAATACAGTTGCGAATCGAATCGGAGGATCAACAAATCGTCGTGCTGTATGACTTGCGGGAATCGTTTGATATTGCGATAAGTATTGGTGTCGGGCAATCGGCCGAGTACAGCAACATGCGGCCGAGTGCTGCGATACACTACCATCACCAGCGATAACACCACCCCTGTCGCAATGCCTTCTTCGATACCGATCAGCAGAGTAGCGAAGAAGGTCACCGCAAACATGGCAAAATCTTCACGCTTGGTATGCCAGAGAAATTTCATTTCCTTAATGTCGATCAACCCAAATACCGCCACCAATATGATAGCAGCGAGTATTGCATTCGGCAGATTGGAAAACAAGGGCGTCAGAAAGAGCAAGGTGATGCCGATCAGTGCTGCACTGATGATGGCGGCAAGCCCTGTTTTTGCGCCGGCCTGATCATTGACAGCCGTACGCGAGAAACCGCCCGTCACCGGAAAAGATTGAAAGAACGCGCCGCCAATATTGGCGGCACCTAGGCCGATAAGCTCCTGATTCGAATCTAGTTTGTAATTCCGATGCCGTTGGGCCATGGCCTTGGCGACGGCAATCGACTCCATGAAGCTGACCAATGAAATAGCAAGGGCTATGGGGAGCAGGGCATGCATGCTGTCGACATCGATATCGATCTTGGTGAATGCCGGCAAGCCATCAGGGACATCCCCGACGATGCGTACCCCTTGTTCGCCCAACCCGAACAACCAGACGACGAGAATTCCGAGTACGACCACAAACAATTGTGCAGGAAAATTTTTCTTCCATTTTTTCAACAACAGAATACCCGCGATGCTTGAACCGCCCAACAACAATGTCGGGATATTGACAGCCTCGAGCTCATGTATTGCAAGCGATACAATTTCGTGGATTTGGTTGGTCTGAGGCAAGGGAATGCCGAGCAAATGTTGAAGTTGACTGAAAGCGATAATGATCGCGGCTGCGGAGGTAAAGCCGGTAATGACCGGATGGGATAGAAAATTGACGAGAAATCCCATGCGTAGGAGGCCCATACTGAGCTGTATCATTCCCACCATGAATGCCAGCAGGATGGCATATGCGATATAGGCATCCGTCCCGGGTTCGGCAATCGTGCCGACACCTGCGGCAACCATCAATGCGACCATTGCAACCGGGCCCACCGCGAGTTGTCGTGAAGTGCCAAATAACGCATACAGGAACAGCGGAACCAGGGACGCATACAACCCGTAAATGGGTGGGAGACCGGCCAGCATCGCATAGGCCATGCCTTGCGGGATGAGCATGACGCCAACAGTTAAACCTGCTGATATATCTCCGCGCAGGTTCGCCTGGTCGTAATTGGGTAACCAAGACAACAGAGGGATGAAGTTTTTCATTTTCTTTTTCACCTTAATGCCAAAAGTGTGCGGAACGATTATTGGTGATAATTACCTGGTTCTACAGATCAGGTGTCTATTTCTGTACGCTGTATTGATTTGTCTGTCAATGAATTATTCATTTCGCCTTATCCCGGTCTGGCTGCGCCGGTGGTGGGTATGACAGCCTGACAGCTTGCTGATTGGCGCATAACCTGTTTGACAATCCATTTGACTTTGCGTAGATTGATTTTTGTACACTCGCCTGAAAGATCGGATAGGCGGTAGCGGTTACCGGCCTGTATCCGTCATTCAATTGCCAATCTGCCTGAGCGAACGGAGGGGCGATGCAACCATTGGATACCATGCAATCACTCCATCAGTGGATGGTGGAGCGGCGACGAATGTTTCACCGCCATCCAGAGCTCGCCTTTGAGGAGGCTGATACCGCTCGTATGATCATGGCAGAACTCGAGCAATTGGGCATTCCCTATGAATACGGTGGCGTCGGTGGCGGTGTGGTGGGCCGGCTGGCGGTACCGGATGCCGATGCGCCGACCATAGCTTTGCGGGCGGAAATGGACGCATTGCCTGGCAGCGAAGCCACTGGCCTGCCATTCTCTTCCACCATTGAAGGCAAGATGCACGCCTGTGGCCACGATGCCCATATGGCCATGCTGCTGGGGGCGGCCGCGTTGCTGAAACGGGATCCGCCTCCCTGTCATGTATTATTGGTATTTCAACCGGCCGAGGAGAGGGGCGGCGGTGCCAGAGTGGTACTGAAGTCGGGCGCCTTCAAGGGCGTGAAAGCCATTTTTGGCGGTCATGTCACACACCATTACCGGTTGGGCGAGATTATGGTGGCCAGTGGTGTGATTACCGCGCAATCAGATCGTTTTTCGATTCGTATCCGGGGGCGTGGCGGGCACGGGGCGAGACCTCACGAAGCAGTCGACGCCGTGATTGTTGTTGGTCTGCTTATCACCACCCTACAGACATTGGTATCCCGGGAAATTAATCCGATTTTCCCTTCAGTGATCACTATCGGTACCGTGCGTGCGGGCAGCGCGCCCAACGTCATTGCCGAGACCGCCGAGCTGGAAGGCTCCATCCGTACCACCTTGCCGGAAGTGCGTGAGCATATCCATGCCGGTATCAAGCGCATGGCGAAAGCGCTGGAAATACTGCACAACGCCAAAATCGAGGTAGATATTCAGGAAGGTTACCCGCCGGTAGTGAATACCGAGCAGGAAAGCCGCATCGCCTACCGGGCTGCCGAGCGGATTGTGGGGCATGCCGGGATGATGACAATGGATTATCCCAGCATGGGGTCGGAAGATTTTTCCTATTATCTGGAAAAAATTCCGGGATGCTATGTCCGGCTTGGCGCACGTAAATCGGAGCATGAATACATCCCGTTGCACAGTCCTGATTTCGATATCCATGAGGGTGTGCTGGAGGTGGGCGCCAAGTATTTTGCTGAGGTGGTGCGCGAGGCGGCACATACCTACTCGCAATGACCACGCTCGATTTCATTGCTTCAGAGCCTTTTACCCTGGGGGTGGAGCTGGAATTGCAACTCCTCGATCAGCATTCCCTTGACCTGGTCGATGGCATCATCCCGCTGCTTGAGATCTACCCGGACAACCTCTACATCAAACCCGAGTTCATTCAAAATACCGTCGAGATTGCTACCAGAATCTGTAAGAACGCGACCGAAGTCGAGGCGGATTTGCAGCGTATTGCGCTGGGACTCAGGGAGAATGCCTTGCAAATGGGCATGCGCCTGTGTGGCGCTGGCACCCATCCCTTTTGCCAGCGCCAGGCGACGATCACACCTTTGCCCCGCTACCAGATGATGGAGCGGGAGGGTGGCTACATCAGCCACAATCAGATTACCTACGCCACCCATGTGCATGTTGGTATGGCATCCGGTGAAGATGCCATCTATGTCATGCGTCATCTCAAATCTTTTCTGCCGCTGTTGATTGCGGTTTCCGCCAACTCACCCTACTGGCGCGGCTGCGAGAGCGATTTTGCTTCATACCGGCATCGGATCCTGTCAGCTTCCCGCAGTTATGGTATTCCTCCTTCCTTCGAGAGCTGGCAGCAGTTCGACGAGTTTTTTGCCACTGTTTCTCAGGCCGGTGTATTCAACCATATTCGTGATATCCACTGGGATATCCGGCCTTGTCCCTATTATGGGACAGTCGAAGTGAGAGTGATGGATGCCCAGACGACCATTGCCGAAGCGGCATCGCTCGCTGCACTTGTCCATGTGCTGGCGGTTTATCTCCTGCGACAAAGAGAGACTTCTTGGTCTGCAGCTTGCACGGTCCCGGCACTGCCCTGGTGGTTGGAAAAGGAGAACCACTATCAGGCGACCCGGCTGGGAATTGGTGCCAATTTTGTCTATTCACCCCTGGGGGAAGTCAAACCACTGCGCACGGTTTGGCTTGAGTTGTGCCGGGACTTGATGGCGGTAGCCGCGGAACTGGGTGAAGCGGATTATCTCGAGCAGCTGAATCGCCGGGTGATCGGCAATGGCATCGGTTATATCCGGCAGCGCGATATTTTCCAGGGAGCGGGTTCATTGTTCGACGTGGTGGCTGCGCTAGTTGGTCAATTCGACCATGGGCTGGAGACCATTTTGACTGATTGTCAGGGTTCGTTGGTCATGCCAAAAGGCTCGCGGAGGTGACCGTGCCGCCGCCAAGATCGCTTGGTCAATGATCAGGTGCAATACAACTGTAAAATACGTGCGTTTTCGATCCCAAATTCGTAACGAGGAGAAATAGTGTCTGATCTCAAAGATCCAAGAGTGTTGTTTGCGGCGGAGCGTACCTTGCTGGCCTGGAACAGGACGAGTCTTTCATTAATCGCTTTTGGTTTTATCGTCGAGCGCGCCGGCCTACTGATGGAAGCCATTGCCCCCGACAGCGTGCATGCTGCCCAGGTTGCTTTGACATTCTGGGTAGGCATATTTTTCATCGCTTTGGGCTGTTTTGCTTCAGCCTTTTCCGCCCGTCAGTACTCGATCGTGCTGCGTACATTGAAACCAGTCGAGTTTCCACCGGGTTATGCAGCCAGATGGGGGCTTGGCGTCAATAGCATAATTGCTGTACTGGGCTTGTTTCTCATCATCATCCTGGTAATCGGATATATGCACTGAAAGTTTCCCGGGTAATGGGTGGGCGGGGAAACAAAAGCATGAATGTTGCGGCAGGTTGTACCAGGATGGTTGTCAGTTTGAGCATCATGCATGAAACATGCCGGCGTTCAAATCCAATTGCCAGTCGAGGTGATCAGCCAGTAGTAAAAGAAGAAGCGGGGAATCCGGAATGATATCGCGGCTGCGAGCACGGTAATCCAATGCAATTCCATCATGCCCGCTGTCCAGCAAGTGACCGAAAATGGGAAGGGCGTGATCGATCCGATCACAACGGCCCAGAACCCGTAGCGGCGGATGAACTCGCGATGTTCCGCTTTGAAATCACCAAAAGTGCGTTTAACGAATTCAAAACGTCCCAGCCAGCGGCCAATACCCCAGCCGAGCATGCCGGCAAGGCAGGAAATCATGCCGAGTATCAGTACATAAGACTGCCATTGTTCGGCCAGCGGACTCTTGGCGATGACCAATAGCAGGATATCCGGCGGGAAGGGTGTGATCAGCGTATCCGTTACCAGCAGGATCAGGCCGAGGCCGAAGAAGCCGATTTTGTCAACAACCCAGGTGGTGGTCATTGTCAACTCATTCTCGAGCCAATACCCAAGCGCCAAGGTGACGAGAATAAACACCACAACCGCGATAACAGCTTTGATCAGGTTGTCACCGATCATGCATGACCCTCCATTTGGAATCCCGGGGAAATATTGATTGCCTCATCATTGTGCAAAGCTATTGACGAGGCAATGATTATCGCCGCTCCCGGGATATCGATCGAAAAATATATTGATTGGAAATTGGCCACCATATTACTTGCAGTGCTAACCAGCCAGATGATAGCTTGATTGAGAAAAACTTGTTTTTATAGATTGCCTGCCTTGGGTTCAGCCGTCGTGCTACCGGCCGCTGTCAGTCCAAGCCGGTTCATATTTCTTGCACAATTTCTCAAGACAATCATCCGGAAGCATGACTGTGCATTCGATGGGTGCCCGGCACTGCAGCGTGGGGTACTTTGCGAACAGGCCTGCCAAAGGCAAGCTGTCAGCAGGCATGCAGTATAACAAGCGCAAGTAAACGGTCAACTGAACTGGTTTGCAGGAACATGTTATGCCCGGCACAACTGGGTTTTGTATGCAAAATGAGTATTACGCCATGTCCATCCGGATCAAATTATTTCTAACTTTCCTGCTGACGACTTTACTGGTGGTGCTGGGGATGCATGTGTTTACCCGCTGGTCGCTCGAAAAAGGATTCACCGAATTTGTTGAGCAAAGACAGCAGGAGCGGTTGGATAAAATTCTCGATGTGCTGGCAGAACACTACGCCCACAATCAGGGCTGGCAGAATCTGGCCGGAAACAAGCGCAACTGGATTGCATTGCTCTGGCATGCTGACCCGCACCGTCATCATCCGCCGGTATGGGTGATCGAACAGGCTCAACAGGAGCCCGAGCAATCGTGGCCACCTGCCAGCCTGCCTGAAAATAGCAGAAAAAGATGGACGCCGTTCGGTTTGCGCGTGATGTTGCTGGATGCCGACCGAACAATCCTGTTCGGGCGGGAAGCGTTGCTGTCCCAGGCAGATTTATACCCTATCCGGCATGATCAGAAAACTGTCGGCTTCCTGGGCCTGTTACCCGGCAAGCCGGTCATACAAGCCAGCGATATTTATTTTATGGAACGGCAGACCAATTTATTCTTCTGGGTCGCTTTGGTTATGGTGCTGCTCTCTGCCTTAATTGCCTGGTTTCTGGCCTATCATCTCGGTCGGCCGCTGAAACGCATCACAGCGGCGACGAGAAAGCTGGCTGCAGGCGATTATGCGGCCAGGCTGCCAGTCGAATCGAGCGACGAGATGGGTCAGCTGGCACGCAATTTTAATGACATGGCCGCCGCCCTGGAGCAGGCCGAGCAAAGCCGCAGGCGTTGGGTGGCGGATATTTCGCATGAACTGCGCACACCGCTGGCAGTATTGCGAGGCGAGCTGGAAGCGATCATGGACGAAGTGCGTCCGTTGACTGCCGAGGCGATCAAGTCGCTGTCAGGCGATGTCATGCGTCTCAACCGTTTGACCGAAGATCTTTATCAACTGTCGTTGTCGGATCAAGGTGCTTTGAGTTATCGGAAGATCGTGCTTGATCCAGTGCCGATATTGCAGGAAGACCTTGCTGCATTCATGCATGATTTTACCAACAAGCACATCAGCGTCAATTGGATCAATCGCCTGACCAGGCCCTTATCGATCAATGCCGACCCCGATCGCTTATCACAACTGTTCCGCAATCTGCTGACGAACAGTCTCAATCACACCGATCCGGGCGGGCAAGTGGCAATCACGATTCAGCGCCTGGCGGATAAGCTGGTGATCCAGCTGGCTGACAGCAGCCCCGGCGTATCCAGGCAGGATATCCAGCATTTGTTCGATCGTTTCTACCGTGTGGATGCCTCACGTAACCGGCATCTGGGGGGTGCCGGTCTGGGACTGGCCATTTGCAGCAATATTGTCAAGGCGCATGAGGGCACGCTGCAGGCATCTCCTTCCGCACTCGGTGGTCTGGCGATGATTGTTTCCCTGCCGATCGTGCCATGAACCGCATTCTGATCGTCGAGGACGAACCCAAACTGGCGCAACTGGAAGCGGATTACCTGCGTCATGCCGGAATGGAAACCCACTGCTTGAGTGATGGCCTGGCTGTCGTCCCCTGGTTGAAGGACAACATGGTTGATCTGGTGTTGCTTGATCTGATGGTGCCGGGCCGGGATGGGCTCGATATTTGCCGCGACATTCGCCGTTTCAGTCAGGTGCCGATTATCATTGTGACCGCGCGGATTGAAGAGGTTGACCGCCTGCTTGGCCTGGAAATGGGTGCCGATGATTATATTTGCAAGCCCTTCAGCCCGAGGGAAATGGTCGCCCGCGTAAAGGCTGTCTTGCGCAGATTGCAGCCGGCCACCATAAACGCCACCGAGCAGGCAATCGGGCTTTGCCCGCAAAGCTTCAAGGTACAGTACGAAGGGCGGGAGGTTGAATTGACAACAGTGGAATTCCAGCTGTTCCATACACTGTATCAGCAACCGGGGCGCATTTTTTCACGTTCCAAACTCATGGACTTGATTTACCAGGACCAACGGATCGTTTCCGATCGGACCATCGACAGCCATATCAAGAAATTGAGAAAGAAACTGAGCGAGCTGCTGCCGGATAAGGAAATCATTCATTCCGTTTATGGTGCGGGCTATCGCTATGACCCGCAGCAAGGCGAATAGCGTGGCTGGAATAGGGGGTTATTCCTGGACTTGATGCACCGCTTTATTTCTCCGCAGCAGATTGCGGATGTCCTCAACGACCAAATACAAGGATGGAATCAGCACCAGGGTGATCAATGTTGCGAACACGATTCCGAAACCGATCGAAATCGCCATCGGAATCAGCATTCTGGCTTGCCGGGAGGTTTCCAGGATCATCGGCATCAACCCGCAGAAAGTGGTCAGCGTGGTTAGCAGTATCGGCCTGAAGCGTTGAATACTGGCGGTCTTGATGATTTGCAGCGGTGATTCGAGACTGCCAGCGCGCAGCGTGTTCGCATAATTGATCAACACCAGCGAATCGTTGACAACGATACCAGACAGCGCAACGATGCCCAGCATGCTGAGAATGCTGAGATCGAATCCCATCAGCAGATGGCCGAAAATCGCGCCAATGATGCCAAAAGGAATGCTGACGATGACGATCAAAGGCAGGATGTAGCTGCGGAACGGAATGGCCAGCATGGTATAAATTGCCAGCAATGCCAGCACGAAGCTGAGCTTGAGACTGTTCATGCTGTCCGCCATTTCGGCCTGTCTTCCCTGGAAGCTGTATTGCAGGCCTGGAAATGCTTCTTTCAGGCGGGGTAATTCGGTAGCTTCCAGGTCATTCAGGATTTCACCGGCTTTGCTGCGTGGTGTGACGCCCGATTTGACTTGAACGTTGCGGCGGCCATCACGGCGGTTGATTTCGGTATAGGCCCGCCCCCGTTCAATGCGCACGGCTTCGGTGAGCGGGATTTCAACACCCGCCGGCGTCCACAGCATCAGGTTCTCGACGTTTTGTACCGACATGCGTTCCGCCTGGGGCAATCTGACCATGATTTTGATTTCATTGCGTCCCCGTTGCTGGCGTAGTACCTCGGCGCCAAAAAAGGCGTTGCGAATCTGGCGTGCGACATTCTCGGCTGTCAGTCCAAGACTGCGGCCTGCTGGCAGCAGTGTAAAGTCCAGCTGTTCCTTGCCGCTGGCAAAGCCGCTCGATACATCGTTGACAATCGGATAGGCGCTCAGTGCATCGGCCAGTTGCTGGCTGGCCTGTTCCAATACGCTGATATCCCGATGATTCAATTCAATCGTGATCGCAGCGCCCGAGCCCGGTCCCCCGGCATCCGATTCGAACAGAATCGATTCGATGCCGGGAATATCACCGGTCATTTCACGCCAACGATCGCTGAATTGCTCGGTACTCATGATTTTCTCGCGTATCTCCGGCGGTGCCAGATAGGCCTGGACGCGGGCCAGATGGCTGCCGAGCGTTCTTTGGTTATCGGAGGTGCCGATTTCGGCAAAAATACCGGTCAGCAGTTGATCGCCGCCGGGCGTGTTGTCTGCCACACGCCGTGCGGTTGCCGACAGATAACTGGCGATGGCCTCGGTTTTGGCAACCGGCGTCCCGAATGGCATGACCAGAGTGACCTGGGCATAGTCGGACTCGATCTTGGGAAACAGTGTCATGCCCATACGCCCGCTGATCGCGTAGGAAAGCGTTGCAATCAATAAGGCGAAGGCGGCGATTACGGTCAAATAGCGATGTTTCAGCGCCAGTTCGAGGAAAGGACCATAGCCATGATGGGTCCAATGTCTGAAGCCATGGCTGAATTTTTGCTGCTGATGGTGTATCCAGGCCCGGATCCCATGTCGTTTCATCGGCTGCAGGCGACTCAAGTGGTTCGGCAGAACGAACAGGCTCTCCACCAGTGATAGCAGGAAGACTGTGATGACGACCAGCGGAATCATGTAAAAGATTTTGCCCATGATGCCGGGTATGAACAGCAACGGCATGAAAGTGGCAATATTGGTCAGAATGCTGAAGGTGATCGGCATTGCCATTTCGCGCGCGCCCCTGATCGCGGCATCGATCGCTGTCAGGCCTTCCTGCCGGTAGTGATAGATATTCTCACCGATAATGATCGCGTCATCGACTACAATCCCCAGCGCGATGATGAACGCGAACAGCGTAATCATGTTCAGGCTGACCCCAATGCCAGGCAGAACCAGGAAGGAGCCGAGAAAAGCGATCGGGATGCCCATCATGACCCAGAACGCCAGCCGCAACTCCAGAAATAGCGCCAGCATGATGAACACCAGAGACAGGCCCAGTGCGCTGTTGCGCAACAACAGATCGATGCGCTGCGAATATTCCACTGATCGGTCACGACGGATTTCTGCGGTGATCCCGTCGGGAAGTTCGGGACCGATTTGTTCAATCATGCGTTTGACGGATTCAGAGATCTGAATTGGCGTTTGTTCTCCGACGCTGAAAACCTGAATCATGACCGCTGGTTTGTTATTGAACGTCGCGTAATAATCGCTCTCATCGTAACCGTCGTTGACGCGGGCAATATCGCCTAGCTTGATCTGGCTACCGTCTGCTGTGGTGACGATCGGCAGATGCGCGAATTGCCGCCCATATTCACGCCGCTCCTTGACGCGTATCAGAATTTCGCCGCTGTCGGTTTTGACGCTGCCGCTTGGCAGGTCGATACTGGCAGCGGTGATGCGTTGTGCGATCTCGCCCAGCGACAGCCGGTAGCGCCGCAGTTCTTCCTGGGAAACCTCAATCGCAATTTCCATCGGCTTGATGCCGCTCAGGTCGATCTGGGTAATACCCGGATCTTGCAGCAGTTGATCCCGAAACTGTTCGGCCAGTTCGTGCAGCACGTTTTCCTGAGCATTGCCGTACAGAACAATCGATATCACCTCGCGCCTGCGGGCGGATACGGCCACTTGCGGTTTTTCAGCATCGAGCGGGAAGGTCGTGATGCGGTCAACTTCCCTCTGGATTTCCTGCACCAACCTTTGCATGTTGGTGCCTCTCAGTGCATCGACGATGACAGTGCCGACATCTTCCTGGGCCGAAGAATTGATTTGATCGATGCCTTCAAGTCCGCCAATGGCATCTTCTATCGCCAGAATAATCCCGCTTTCGATTTCCTCCGGGCTGGCTCCGGGGTATGCGACACTGATGCTGACAGTATCGATTTCAAACTCGGGAAATACTTCCTGTCGCATGCCGAGCAGAAATAAAAAGCCCCCAATCAGAAATACAGCCATTGCCAGGTTGGCGGCAACGGTATGACCAGCCATCCAGGCGATCGGGCCTGCATGTTTCGAATTTTGTGCGGTGGGTATCATGGTTGCCTGGTGGTCGGGTTGAGCGGCTCCGGTTCATGCGTGCGTAACCGCATGTTTTGAACCGGAGCGGGCAAATTGCTGCTGACGATGCGGGGCTGGGCCGGCAGTGCTGCCGCACTCAGATAGACGAAACCTTGCTCGTTCCAGAGCGGTTCGACGGTGACGATATCCAGCCTGTTTTGTTCGGTCATCAGCCACAGCTGATTGCCATCATGCAGCATGGTTTCAGGAAGTGGCAGCACATTGTTGAGCGTCTTTCCGGCTATCGCGACCTGTACCAGCGTGCCCAGTATCAAGCGTGGCGCGGTTTTGTTGGCGGGCTTGAGTCCCAGCGGGTCTTCCACTTCGACAATTAGCTTGGCCATGCGGCCTTCCGGTTCCACGCCGGGCTTGAGCCGCTTGACCTTGCCAGTCCTGAAAGCGCCTGCGCCCCAGACCTGTTCGTAACTGAGGGTCACGGCAGCACTCTGTTCGCCGTTGAAGCCTGGAATATCGATCCAGTTCAATTTGTTGAGCGGTATCGAGACATCGATCCAGAAAGTATCGGTCGCAACCAGCTGCACCAGCGGTGTACCAGTTGAGAAAGTCGATACCCAGGAACCGATGTTGGCGTTGCGTTCGCTGACGACTGCATTGAAAGGTGCGATGGTACGCGTGCGCTGCAGGCTCAGCCGGGCCTGCTCGAGCGCTGCCTGGGCGGCATCCAGTGCCGATTTGGAAGCTTCCAGATGGGGTTTGCGTTGCACCAGTTCCTTTGCCAGCTCGTCCAGTTCTTCGCCGAGCAACTGGTATTCACGTTGCGCGATCGCCTGCTGACCCAGTTCCAGTTTCAAATTGAATTTGGCCCGCACCAGGTCGTCCTGCGCCTGGCGCAGACGTAATTTGTAATCGGTTGGATCGAGCCTGACGATTTCCTCGCCTTTCTTCAATAAGCCGCCCTCAATGAAATTCTCGCTGACCGACATGACCATGCCATCCACTTGCGAATTGAGATTAACGCTTTGTGAAGCGATCACATTGCCCAGTGCGAAGACCGTCACCTGGTGATCGATAGCGTCCGGTGTGATCACTTCGACCAGCGGGGCAGGGACAGTCACGGGTTTGCGTTCGGCTCTGGGTTTGTTGGTCAGCCAGTAATATGACAGTGAGCCGGCTACGGCAATGATTGATAGCGACAGGAACAGGACGAATAGCTTTTTAAGAAACTTAATCATTATTGATTATTCTGATTGCTGAGGGTTGTGCGAGCGGCCATCCGCCTGCCAGCGAACGGTAGAGCTGGATCCTGAAATCGACCAGTTCACGTTCGGCGCGAATCAATGTGCGCTCCATCGCCTGCAAACTGTTCAGGGTCGAGAGCACGCGCAGAAAGTCGAAAACGCCATAGGCGGAACGGATGCGAATATTGTCGTTGGCTTCGCTCAGATAACGCAGCTGCTGTTTCAGACTATCCAGGCGCTCGCGTTGCCGTGTTTCCTGGGCGAGGGCATTCTCAACTTCCGCAAGCGATTGCAGCACGCTTTGTCCGTATAGATTGAGCGCTTCTTCCGTTACCGCTCTGGTCCGCTCGACTTCGGCAACCCGTCGTCCGCCATCGACCAGTGGCAGCACCAGATTGCCAGCAAGCGTCGCAATCCAGTTGTTGAAGAAAGCCTGAAGATCGGGAGCGGTGGTGTCGAGGCTGGTGGACAGGCCAATGCGCGGGAAACGATCGGCCACTGCGGCGGCAACTCTGAGATTGGCGGCCTGCAAACGGTGATAGGCTCGGCGTACATCCGGGCGGCGTTGAATCAGGTTTGCGGTCAAACCGGTTTCGGGCAGGTCGGTGAGATCGGGAAAATGCTCGCTGACCATGATTTCCAGCGCGCCTGGTGCTTCTCCGGTCAATACTGCCAGGCGGTTCTTCAGGACATCGATATTGGCGCGCACGGTATAGCGGTCACCGATCACACCTTCCAGCAATTGGCGTTGCTGGAACACGTCAGCGGCGGTCGCCTGCCCGCCCCGGAACCGGACTTCAACCAGATCGGCATATTCCTCGTTGATGACTATCTGATTATTGAGCAAATTAAGCTGCTTCTGCTGCTCGATCAATTGATACCAGGTGTGCGCGATTTCAGCCGACAAAGCGATTGCGGCGGTATGGATATCCTGTTCGACAGCCCTGACGTCCTGTTCGGCGGCATACCTGCCGGCCCGGATCCGGCCCCAAAGATCAAGCTCATAGCTGGCAACCAGGCCCAGTGAAAAGTTGTCGAAAGTCGACGAGCCGGTCGCTGCATCATCGCTCATGATTCGGCTCACGCCGGATGTCGCGTTAATGGCAGGAATCAACTCGGAACCCGCCCTGCGGGCAATCGCCTGGGCCTGCTTGAGCCGTTCGAAAGCGGCGCTCAGGTTGAAATTCTGCTGCAGTGCCGTGTCAATCAGACGGTTCAATGCCGGGTCGTTAAAATCCTGCCACCAGCGATCCTGTAACGTTTCCTTGCCGCTGATCGAGAACGATGTGGGCAATGTCACCGGTACGTTGAATTCCTTGGGCTTGATGCTGCATGCGCTGAGCAGGCAAAGCAATAGTACGGCCGGATATTTCAACAGGGCCATGGATTGTCTCCATGTCCGTGTTCGAGCCGGTCGCGCAATGCGTGGATGGCGGCGAGCGAAAAGCCTATGACATGTTCGGCATAGGCTGCCGAATCGTCAAGTTCCGGGCAGGTTTTCATGGCCGGATAATTATTTTGAATATGTTTGATTCTCAGTAAATGAAAACACTGACCGATGATGCTGGCGTGGCAATAATGAATAGTTTGGTCGTTCGCTTCAGACCCCAGACATTCCTTGATCAGTGCAAGCATCGCCAGGCGCTGCGGATTGATTTCCTTTTCCAGAATTTCCGGGAGCAATGCGGTCGGTTGAGCCATTTCCTTATTGATGATTGCAAAAAAATGCGAATCATCGGTGGCGATCCGGGCGATCAATGAGCGGATACGGCCTGCCAGGCGTTGTTCGGGCGGGGCATCGGCTGCAATGCCGCCATCCGGCGGATGCATTGCAAGATCCTGATGAAAAGCATAGCGCCAGGCTTCAAGATAAAGGCTTTGCTTGTCGCGGAAATAGTAATTGACCGCAGCGATATTGGTTTGCGCTTGTTTGCAGATTTCCGCAATCGTTGTTTCCTGGAAGCCCTTTTCAGCAAAAATTCGGCTGGCTGCAGCGATGAGTCGCATCCTGGTTTTGGAAGGTTTTAGTGGTGAATGAGACATCATGGCCTATTTTCAAACAAAGGATTCAAATATATATTTAAATTGTCTGTTAGACAAATGCACATTGCCATTCGAAGCGTGCCGGTCAGACCGGGCAATGATTGCTGGCTGAGGCTTGATTGAATGGATAGGACGATGCCGGTGATCGATACGTTCCGTTACAACTTCTTCAGAACTATAGCTGGATGATGGGACTCTGACTTTCAATGGTTGACGGTCGCCGCGACAGATCCAGATCCCCGGTGGAACGAGGCAACTCGGCCCGCGGGGATTTTAATCCAGTTCTATCGTGATTGCGTAGCGGCAGCGCCAACTTTCACATTTTTTTCACAATCGTTGCAAAATGTTTACGCATTTGCTGCGTAAAGTTGTTTGCAAGCGCAGCCAGAATGCTGCGCCGATAAACACGATCGATTCACTCATTAACCAGGAGACTCAATTATGAACGCTAAAATACTTGGTATCGTATTTGCCTTGGTTCTTCCCTTGTCGGCCGTCGCATACGCCAGCGAGAAAGACGATCATCAACAGTATCGGGCGAAGAAGATGGAGCGGCTCGAAAAGGAACTGTCGTTGACCGAGGATCAGAAAGCCCAAATGGAAGCACTCTTCAAACAACAGAAACAGAAATTCAAGGCAATCCGTGAGGAAACCCAATCAGAGCTGCAAACGATATTGACGCCCGAGCAGTTTTCCAAATTGGAAGAAATGAAGCAGCGCCGTTACGAGAAATGGCGTGAAAAACATCAGGCACGCAAGCAGGAGAAAGTGGAATCCTCCGAGTAAACCCAGCCTGATCCCGCAACGGCTACCATATGGGTGGCCGCTGCGTGTCATCCTTCTATGCAGGGTGCGTTCACGCAACCTGAATCAAGACATATTAGAAATGTATCAATCTGGTAGCTGAATCGCTATTCAGCGGCTTCACCGCCCATTGCATCAATCAGATCGGGCAACAATTGCTTGAGTTCTTCGGTCATCAGAAAGAAGTTACTAGCAAACTGTTCTTCGGCCGATTCGGCAGGTTCCTCGTTGATATCCAGCAAAGTCAGCCGTTTTACCTGCAGATTCTCATCCAGCACAAAAGAGATCCTGTCTTCCCAGACCATGGCCAGCTTGGTCACTTCCTTGCCGGTGCCGACATGCTTGGCGATTTCCTGTGGATCGAGGGGGTGCCGGGTATAGCTCACCGAGACTTTCTTGTCATCCCTGCTCCGGAATACGCTATCGCTATCAACCGAAAATGCAGCAGGCGGCTCATCGCCCGATAACCACCGCGTCATGGCCGATGTCGGTGACAAGGTCGTCCGGATGCGCCGCAGCGCGATGCTTGGCATCGATTTGAGCAAAGCTTCCGTCAATCCATCCGCCTTGGCGATATTGGCGCTATCGATAACAAACCAGCCGTCAACCGGATCGATCCATGCATAATTGGCCTGGCGGACAGTGAATGCGCGCGCCAGCAATTCGTAATAGGCGGCTTCCTTGATTTCTTTTTTCTGTTTGCGGCCGGGTGCGAATCCCTGCCGCGCTTCCATTTCCTGCGCTCGGGTCTGGGCCAGCTGGTTGACGACCGAAGCCGGCAATAATCTTTTCTCTGTTCCGAGTGCAATCAGCATTTGCTGTCCGCGCGCATAGACCAGCTGGTCTTTTTCAATGCCGGGTGGCACCCAGCCCTGGCTCTGCATTTCCGTGCTGAGACAAGCCTGTAGCGGACGCTTGGATAACAATTCCTCCAGTTCGGCAGGCGTGACTTGCCAGTCAGTAAAACGATATATTTGTAAATTCTTGAACCACATGTCGTATGAATCGGAGCGTTGATTTGTTAGGGGATGGATGGCTAAATGAGAAATCTGGACTCAATCATCTAACCGCTCATAGGGTCCAGATACTGTTGCCAAGTGAAGCGTCTGTAGCCGGATGTGTATTCTATCGGTTCATGGCTCATCGTAAAAGAATTGACTTGCAGGGGGCGTCTCAGAAAACGGAAACAATCTTACGCTAAACCGGTTGCAGCGGCCATCGTTGTTTGAATTTCCCTGTACCGATCTTGGCGCTGCATATGGTTTTGCGTGGAATGGCCTTGTGCCCGATTGGAGCATGCCTTGATCGGACAAGCTATTCGCATCGATACTCGATATTTGTCATAACCGATGGGAGTGCATCTTTGAATCGTCTGACTCTCGAACGCCGACAGGTATGGATTTATCTGTCAGCCATCATTGGCGGCTTGCTGGTAGGCAGCGTCTGGCCCGGCATTGCACCATACTTCGAAATGCTGCTATGGCCTGTGTTGGTATGCCTTCTGTATGTGACCTTTGCGCAGGTGCCGCTACTGCATTTGCGTGAGGCTTTCCGCGACCATCGCTTTGTTGCTGCGATGCTGGTGGGCAACTTCATTGCCTTGCCCCTGCTGGCCTGGGCGCTCATTCAATGGCTGCCTGCCGATGCCGCCATACGCCTTGGGGTGCTGTTGGTTTTGCTGGTGCCATGTACTGACTGGTTCATTACTTTCAGCCAGCTGGGTGGTGGGAATGTGCCTGGCGCCATCGCTGTCACGCCGTTAAACCTGTTGTTGCAGCTCCTACTTTTGCCGGTCTATCTCTGGCTCATGCTCGGTACCCATCTGGCAATTACGCTAAGCTTCACCGAAATATGGCCCGCCCTGCTTGTCGTTATCGTGCCGTTGATCGCAGCAGTCGTATCGGAACGGTGGATTGAGGCCCGGCCAGCCCGTGTGAAACTGCGTGAACGGCTGGCCTGGTGGTCAGTGCCACTGCTGGCCCTGGTTGTTTTTCTGATCGCAGGGGCGCAAGTCAATGCCGTAAGCGAAGCCCTGAGCCTCTTCCCGGTCATCGTGCCGTTATTCGTGGCATTCCTGCTATTGGCTGCTTTGATTGCCAAGGGGTTAGCCAGATGGATGGTATTGCCAACCGATCAGGGGCGCACACTGGCATTCAGTCTGGGTACCCGCAATTCGTTTGTCGTTTTGCCGCTCGCTTTGTTGCTGCCTGCCGGCTGGGAGATCGCTGCCGTGGTGGTTATAGTGCAGTCTCTGGTTGAACTCTTCGGGATGGCATTCTACCTATGGTGGGTACCACGCAAACTCTTCCGCTAGGCTGTCC
>NZ_JBEUDO010000051.1:0-19698 GCF_050584665.1 Nitrosomonas sp. ANs5 | reverse complement strand
CCTCCTAGGCTGCGTGCCTGGTAAGACTAGAAAAATTCCGAAAAAAATACGACTACTTAGCAGGTTTCGCGGGTTTTTCTGGCTTGATGGGTTTGATTTTTAGCGGGAAAGTTGTCAGCTGTGCTTCATAACCATGTCGGCCGGTATAAGCATGGCAAACGGTATCCACTGCATCACAGTTATTTGCCGGGTACTCCTCCAGTGGTTTGGGACTGCCGCCAATTACGAGACTATACTTACCAGCATCCAGACGGATCCTATAAGTAATGACGTCATGTCCCCTTTCGTTGGCCTCATTACCAATATATTCGATCTCATAAGCCCAGGGCGTGTTACCGGCGTTGTTATACCGGTGCTGCTCGCAACCGCTATTTTGCCATCCGCTGTAAATCGAGAAAGCCGGCACGAGATGGTCGCGGGCAGTCAGATAATTACCGGCGTTATTTCTATAAGCCACCCCACCCTGGCGCTCCACCTTGATTTCGAGTAGCGAAGGTTCTTTCAATTCCAGCGCTGTCCAACTGGAGGTATGTGTCCAGCCGGTATAAGGTGGCTCATAGGGCGGTGCAGGCTCGTTCCAGCTTTTGGCGCCGACATGCCAGACAAACTCAGCATGATCCCGGCCATTCATATTGACCGTCCAATGATAAGGAATGCCCCCATCGCAGGCACCTTCGCTATGAGGCATGGGATCAGCGTAAACCACGCTGGCAGAGTAAGAGGGTTTTACTACAACCACCATCGAAGCGAGCACCAAGCCACCGACAATTTTCTGAACTTTGAGACCACGACGAACTGTCATTATTTTCCTTTTTTAGTTATATCAGAATGTCGGTTGGTTATATCAACCAACATCCGGATATTACTGGCAGCGCATCTAAAGTCAATGTGACAAATTGTCGCATCCCATTCAATTCATTGATTAATTCTGATAATTCTTTTTCCTATTCAACCGTTTAAAAAGGTCGCCAAAAGAGCGCAATTTAGCCCCACACCGCACAAAATCCCTCCATCCATATACATCTATATGTCATAGGCTCAAATTGGGATTGCCAGGGATAAATTCGTCTTGCGTATGAATTTGGAAAACAGCTGACTTTATGGCCTTGATCATCATGGATGATCCACAAATCAAGAATTCTGGGCGCAATATGGCGACATGCGCCCAGAGGAAAGAGAATGAATAGCTATAGCTGGCTCATCAATACCTTGGCTGATAACTTGTACCAAGCGTAAAGCAGCAAGAAAAGCGGGAGGCGATTAGAATGCCAGAACCGTTTGGTCCGGCCTGTCGGGTGGTTGCGCTTTGCCAAAAAAAATCAGCGCAATCTCAACCTCGTCCATCTGAGATTTTCTAGTTAATGCATTCGAGAAGTGGTATTAAACAACAAATACAATATCACTGACACATAGTGCATGTTGAAGGTAAGAATGAAAGAATACCAAATTGGCCGTGGAGAATCAGATCACAAACCCAATGAGGTTTGCTCGATATATTTGAGCTTGTTACGAAGTACTGACTTCACACCTGATAGAAAAACGATAGCCGGTCCCCCGCACTGTCTGAATAAGATCATCTTTTTCCGCCACTTCAAGTGCTTTACGCAGCCGACGTATATGCACATCGACGGTGCGGTCCTCAACGAAAACGTGATCACCCCAGACTTTATCAAGCAATTGGGCACGCGTGTATACGCGCTCAGAATGCGCCATTAGAAAATGCAGCAAACGGAACTCGGTTGGACCTAATGATATTTCCCTTGGTTGTATTGCTTCCTTTTCATCCGACAAGGTGACACGATGGGTTGTTGGATCAAGTCTCAACCCACCTATATCGAGCACTTCATCCGATACTTCGGGCAAACGACGGCGCAATACGGCTTTGATTCTCGCCACCAATTCGCGTGGGGAAAAGGGTTTAGTCACATAATCATCCGCTCCCACTTCCAATCCGGCCACTTTGTCGCTTTCGTCCACACGGGCCGTCAACATTATGATGGGCACAGATTTAGTACGCGAGTCTCTTCGCAACAATCGCGCAAAATCAATCCCACTCATCTTAGGAAGCATCCAATCCAGCAGCACCAGATCGGGGAGAACGTCGTTGATCATCGCCGATGCCCTTTCTGCGCTATCCGCGCATAAAGCAATATAACCGGCACTACGCAAGTTATATAAAATTAGCTCCTGAATTGCTGGCTCATCTTCTACAACCAGAATCGTTGCGGCCATTCAATACCTCATAAAGACTCTCTAGAATGATCGTATCTTATAGACAAATCATTGCATTTTTATGACATTTTCACAACTAATCTGGTATTTTCTTTGCGCGAATGAGATAAAAAAGTTGGCTGGGGGCCTGCGGGATCTTCTACAAAGCAGTGCTCACCTTCGATGTAAGTTGGATGATTTTATTGCTTGGCAGGAAGAGAGTGACGGAAATACAAAAGCGATGACTGGTCAGCAAGCCTGTGGGCGGCGAAACGCATCTGAGTGCGCTTAGGCAACTCAGATGCGCATAATTGCTTTAAAAAAATATGTGTCTTGGCTTTAACAGAAAAGTTTAAGCCTGACGTAATCATATGGGCTTTTCATGCAGCAAACTACAACAGTTGCCAGCTGCCCTGCAAACCTGACGACTTAAGCAGTTTTTCCCTCGCCTTCAGTCTTGCCTTTCTTCATGAAGAAGAAGCCTGCCGCGGCAGCGACAGCAAGTGCACCCAGGATAAGTGGTAGGTTCGATTTACCGCCGGTACCGACCGCAAATGGGAAACGTGATACGTATTCTGTATCATTATCACGGACTGTCACCAATCCAACAAAGCTTCCTTCCGCTGGGAAGTCATGCTCAAACGTTACCGATCCACTCGGATAAACCTTGGGGGGCATGTGGAAAATCGTGATTTCATCCAGATTTTCCTCCGAACCCGTGTCACGAATTATCCGTACTTCTGTTGTCATCGGCCGCAATGCTTCATCGATGTAATCCAGCGCCACGATCGTTCGCCCAACATTCGGGATATCTTCACAGAACTCCTGTTCCTGCGTGCTTTCAGGCTGATACCCAGTAAAATGCATAGTGTAGGGGCCGACTGTCAGTTTGCACATGTCGTCGGCCAGGGACAGACCACCATGGGCATGCACTTGCAGCGAGCAGGCCATCCCCAACACTAGCACCCCTATCCATTTACTACTGGATCTCATCCACTCCCTTATCATTATCAATTACTCCTTACCAGTTTAAAATCTCTTATTATATAACTATTTATTTTGTTCTTATACTCGTTTTATCTATGTGCGACGAGAACCAAACCATGCGCGCAAGCGCCCGGATTGTATGAGTTTATAGATCAACCACGATAACAGTAGCAATGCGATGACTGGACCTGTCCAGGCACGCGCGACCTTGCCATAGTCGACCATTTCCACACGCAGCTGATAGTGATAATTCAGGGGCGGAATACCCTCGGCTGTCACCACGACGGAATAAAGCCCTTTATCTAATGTGCCTATTCCACTGATAACACCATCAGGGTAATAATTGGCATTGATCTGGGTGACGGTTGCACTCTCGCCTGCGTCTTCCCGCACAACTTTCATGCTCACGGGCATGTTCCGCAACGCCTGGTCGATCAGGTCGATAACCAGATAGGTGTCGCCGGCCATTGGAATCTCTGTGCAGTAGTGGCCCGCCTGGTCATATTGCGGCTGGTATGCACTCAAATGCACCATGTTTTCTCCTACCTGGCGCACACAGGTGTCTTCTTCCATCGAGACTCTGCCATGCCCGAGGGCTGTGCCTGCATAGGTCCCTAAAACAAGAACGCAGGCCGCAATAGCTGATTTTATCGATTGTCTTACCACGACTAACCCTCCTGTTTCTTTCTCAATAAGGAATCACTGTCTTGCCATGCTGGCAAGACTTTGCTTTTCATGCTCATCATTCCCTTGTTTTCTCCAATGTCAAATTGAACATAAATTCGACATGCCATAAGGGTCTTTGTTCAGATTTTCCATAAAAAAACCGGTACACCTCTGCCTTACGACAGCGGTGTACCGGTATCTGCCTGGTTTACGACTCTAGTACAGCTTAGAGTTTAGTAAATACCGGAATAACCGCACCAGCAATACTGTTGATGTGGCGATTTCCTTCTTCATCCCAAGACATCAGCAGGCCACCAAAGCGGCTTTCCGGGTCACCCAGCAACGCCATCAAGCGTTGGATTTCCCATAATGCATCTTTGGCTTCCATTTTGACTTCTTTGGTTTCACCAGGTTGGATGGCAGACTCGTCATCAAACGTCAGGCCAACAGCTACCAATTCACGCGGGTAGTTTGGATCCAGATGTTTGCGGCCAACAGAGTTGACGAAACGGATACCTGCAGTGGTGAATTCACCAAAGTTTACCGGCGCGTCTCCGTTGTTGGTGACTTCCATGGTGACACGCAGTGCACGACCGGGTACGTCATAGTTGGCGTAGGTCACGCGAATCGCAACTGGATTCGGCGCTACTGGCAAAGGTGCAACTTTGGATTCACCAGCCTGGATGGGCACGGTGTAGGGATGTTTGTTTTCCGTGTAACGGTAGCCACCCCATACCAAAGTAAGGGTAAGGATTGCCATGACCCAGGTGATTTTCTTGTCCATCGGATCAATCAACAGATCATCACCGTATGCCAGCAATACCCGGCTGCGTGGCAGGAACATCGGACGGGCAACAAAGATGCCAATCCAGAAGACGCCTATCGAGAACCACAGAATGTGCCAGAACAGGGCGTTCGACAAGTTGAAGGTTTCCGAGTCGATGGTTTCACCGGTCAGCAGTTTGAGCGGGTTGGTGAAATCATCCCAGCTTCCCGTGATGTTCATCCAGGCGCCTGGTCCAGCGATCGGGCCGGCGTCTTTCACGTTCAACATGGCGTGCATGTGATGGCGGCCAGGAATGCGGGCTCTCAGGTTGGCTTCAAATTTATAGTCACGACCGATTTGCAGGGGACCTGAAATAAACCAGGGGTGATCATTGATTTTGGTGCTGAGACGCACGAATACCGGGCTGGGGCTACCTACGTTGAAGAAGGCGCGATCCGGCTTGGCAGCTGCACGCGGCCAGTCTTCAGCCAAGTGGAACTTACCGGTGATGCTGGCATGTTCGTTGACTTTGGTGACTTCCGGGCCCCATTTCAGGTCGTACCATTGGACGGTACGCATCCGAAGGAAAGGTTCCTGGGAGCGCTCACCATGTGCCGCGACTGTGGACACATCTAATGTTACTGTCATGGCCAGAGCTGCCGCCGTGTAGGCGACGCCATAAAGGCCCATTACACTGCGCTTGTAAAGGTTCTTGATATCCATTTACTTGATCCCCTCTGGAAAGCCTTCTTCTCCGAATGCCGTAACGTCTTCCCTGTGAACGATACGTCCTCTTTTACCTTTGACATAGAAAAATGCCGTGCAAAAGACTTTTCCTAGATACCACCAAACCGTGAACATCAGCATGGATACGAATGCTGCAAAGAATGCGGCGATAACCGTGGTGTGTCCACCGAAGGTACGCAGCGAGCCTTGTTCGATCAGACGAGTGTATTCCGGCGTACCGGTACGGACGTACAGGTGACCCATGTAGTCAGCCATCGACAACAAGGTGCCTTCTACCACGATCGGCAGATGGGTCGGTCCAAAAATCGCCCAGTTGCCAGGATAGAACAGCAAGCCAAAGAAGCCGCCGCCAACCAGTGCTGTGATTAACCAGTTGCGGGTCAGGTACAGCGTGAAGTCCAGCATCAACGCGCCTGGCAGCATGATGCCAGGGGTAACGAAGTTGATGGGATAGTGTGACCACCAGTAGAAGCCCCAGTAACGGGTCAGCCACTCACCGATCAACAGGCTGATAACGCACAGTGTCGCACCAAACGGTTGACGGTAGTTTACCCACAGGTAGTACATGATTGCTGCACAGTAGGTAATCCCAACGATGGGGGTCACTACTGGCCACCATTGACGGTCTTTCCAGTCAAGCCAGAAATCCCAGTCACCTGCCAACAGCATGAAATGCATGTGGTAAGTACCCACCAGCAGTATTACCAGAATCGGAAAATATACCGCATCAATCATGCGTGACATGTGGATCGCTTCCGGCGGCATTTTGGCCGCTTTCAGGATCTCTTCGGTTCTAAACATACTCACATTGCCCTCCCTTTCGTAGCTTGTGATAGTAAATGTAACATGACGATTCCTCTATCTTTTTGAGTAAGGTACCGCATTGGCGACCAGCTGATCTCAAATCCCTAGAAATCAACTGGTCTGTTTCCTCTTCTCGTCGCCCAGACCGTAGATGCTACCGCCCCAGGCGAATCACGACCAGATTAGGCTACGATCCGGTTGTTGAGGATTTCTTTGCTTTGGTTATTCCAGATTACGTCAGTAAGGTTGGAATAACGGGTAACGATCTGAGCAGCAATGCCACCTTGGAACAGGCCAGCCCAACCCAGAATCACAAAGCCCCAGTGCAAGGGTGCGCTAAACAGTTCTTCCATGAACCAGAAAGCATGTCCCCATTCGTTCAGGCCAACGTTAGGCAGAATCATCAACGGTCCTGCAATGGCCATCACCAGCGGGAAGGAAATGCCACGGCTATACAGCGGCAAGCGGGTCATTGCATACAGGTAAGCTGCAATACCGCAAACGATGTACATCGGGAATGATCCGTAGAACACCACAACGTGGCTAGGCGTGAAGCTGGTGTCACGAATAATCACTTGGTGCCAGGATGCATCTTGCTCGGTGAAGAAGCTGCCGCCCCAGTAAACACCAAAGATGTAGACGCCAATCCACATCAACCAGTAGAAGTAGCGTTTGATTTCGAGCTTGGGATCAAGGTTGTCCAGTTGCTCTTTGGTATCACGCGTTTTCCAGATCCAGCCCCAGGTTACCAGTGCAAACAAAGGCATGATCGTCATGTGAACGCGCCATAACCCCATCCAAATACGGTCAAATTCAGGCTCCATGGAGTCCATGCCGTGCGAGTAAGCAAAGGTCCGTTGGTACCAAACCCAGAAAATCGCTACCAATAGCATGGTCGTCATCCCAAATTTGTACCATTTGGAATCGTACCACAACGACATGTCATAGCCTCTTTCCGAGGTCGACGATGCGCTGCTCGTTCCCATCGTAGTTGCCATCTCTATTCCTCCTGTTCACTACATTTTTGTTAGAAACAGTAATGAAAATCTCAGCTTTCATTACCTACCTTCACAAATAACCACAATTTTTTTGTGGTCTTTGCTTGATCTATGACTAAATACTTCTTGTTTTGTTCCAGCAAAGTTTCATCCACCTCCACTAGATACATATGAAAGGCTAGTCACCTTACGGCTTTTAGTCAAGCTTTTTTTCCACACCTTTACTAGGGAATTATAAAAATAAATAAAATCATAGGGTTTTATATTTACTCAATCACGGTATTTTTGCGTCACGGACGGGCAAAAAACCCTAATAACCCTAGTTTAAATATGGCTATATACCCGCCTTCGTTTGAGAGCCGAGATCAGCGCCACACAGACATACCACTCACCTCCTCTTAAAGCCCGATTTATTAGCGAATCAGTCATGGCACCCAGGCTATGTTTTGAGACAGGGTTATCAACTCAAATACATGCCTGCAGACCAGCCGATTAGTCTGCCCTTCCCCAGATTTATGCATTGGTGACGCGTTTGGAAGTTAGCCTTGGGGTGCAAGCGAGACTTCGATGAAAGTACCGAATGCCAAAGCTAACTTGCTGACTTCTCTATAGAGCGCATGATTTACAATCAAATCACCATGATCAAGCAGATTCGTCAAGGTAAGGTGACTATGTTTACCCTGATGCAGCAATGAATCATGCAGTTGAACGGACTCGCTACTGGGAATCACATTGTCGCGCTGTCCGTGGATCAAACTGACTGAAAATGTGACTTGCTCCAGCTTGTCTGCAAGATTGAACTTTTCTGCCCAGGATTCGCTTTGATCAATGTCTGCAAACGCCCCGTAAACAATTTCCCGCCTGAAATCGACATCGTTCAGCATTTTCCAGAAAACACCCATATTATCGGGCGATGTGGCCTGCAACACTCGAGGAAGTCGCGGAACCTTTCTCCGGAATCCATTATCGGCTATCGCTACATCAAGCAAATTTATTAGTTCGTTATTATGCCGATCGCTTCGCTGCAGAAAATTGCGCAGTAAAATATACCTTGCATAATCATCGATAGTCTGTTCTTTCACGACAAATCGCAGCACATTCCGGAAATCGGCAAATGCGCCCAACAGACAGATTGCATTGACACAAGGTGCGGTTTGGCGGCGGGCTGCCGCCAGCATCGCGATTCCGCCAGAATACGATGTGGCGAAAATACTGATGGCACGTTTACTCGAATTAATGATGTCATCAGAGCGTATCGCCTCGATCAAAGCGGCAAACTTATCTATGGAAGCCGGATGTATGCGCAGCTGATCAATATCCCCCACATAGGGAGTCACAACTCGCAACCCTTGGCGCGCAAAAGCGCGTGAAAGCCTGGCCAAGCGCTTATCTCGATACCCATGAACAGAAAAGCCCGAAAAGGTAATCAGCGTCGCTGCAACCTTTCCGGGCGGTTCATAAACAAGGATTGGGTAATTTTCATTCGCGGCGCGAATGATTTGCTGCGAAACGCGAACCCGACCAAAGTCAGGGATATAATTATTCAACAAAAAGCGATAGCCCAACCGATAACAGGACATTTTCGCAATGATGGCAAATTGAAAATTACTTGCTCAGCTTCCGCTTGAGTATCGAATTGACCTGAGCTGGATTCGCTTTTCCTTTCGACGCTTTCATTACTTGACCAACCAGTGAGTTGAAGGCTTTTTCTTTCCCGGACTGGTAGTCGGCCACTTGCTGGGAATGAGCGATCAGCACGTCGTCCACTAATTTTTCAATCTCACCATCATCCGAAATTTGTTTGAGGCCTTTCTTCGCAATGACGGCATCTGCGTCATTTCCCTCGCCAGACCAAATGCCATCAAATACCTCCTTCGCCATTTTTCCTGAAACGGTTCCATCGCTAATACGTCGCAACAGGCCTGCCAATTGCTCAGGATTAACCGGACATTGCGCAATCTCAAGCCCTTCCTTATTTAATCGGCCACTCACTTCACCCATGATCCAGTTAGCACAAAGCTTGCCTTGCCCGGGTAAAATCTCTACCGTTCGGTCGAAATAATCCGAAAGTTCACGCGCGACAGTCAACACGCTAGCGTCATATGCCGACAAGCCATACTGCTTGACGTATCGAGAACGTTTGTCTTCTGGCAACTCGGGCAGACTCTTCTTGGCACGTTCAATCCACTCTTCAGAAATGATTACCGGCAACAAATCAGGATCCGGGAAATAGCGATAGTCCTGCGCGTCCTCCTTGCTGCGCATGCTGCGTGTTTCATCCCGCTCTGCATCATATAACCTGGTTTGCTGAATGATATGGCCACCCTCTTCCAGAATATCAATTTGCCGTGCCACTTCATGGTCAATGGCTCTTTCAAGAAAGCGGAAAGAATTCAGGTTCTTGATTTCGCACCGTGTTCCCAGCTTTTCAATCCCCAGGGGCCTTACCGAGACATTCGCATCACATCGGAATGACCCTTCCTGCATATTACCATCGCATATACCAATCCAGCGCACCAGAGAATGCAGTGTCTTGGCATAGGCAACCGCCTCGGCACTGCTGCGCATATCAGGTTCAGAGACAATCTCCAGCAACGCTGTGCCCGCACGATTCAAATCGATCCCTGTCATGCCATGAAAGTCTTCGTGCATCGACTTTCCTGCATCTTCTTCTAAGTGCGCACGAGTCAGGCGTATGGTCTTCTCCCTTTCACCGACTTGGATATTGACATGCCCCCCCTCCACGATTGGACGTTCGAATTGGCTAATTTGGTAACCTTTCGGCAAATCAGGATAGAAATAGTTTTTACGCGCAAAAATCGAAGGAGAGTTGATCTTTGCATCAATAGCCAGCCCGAATTTGATCGCTCGTTCTACTGCCCCCTGATTTAAAACCGGGAGCACGCCTGGCAAGGCTATATCCACGGCGCATGCTTGCGAATTCGGCCGGGCACCATAGGCAATCGATGCACCGGAAAATATTTTAGACCGCGTTGAAAGTTGTGCATGTATTTCAAGACCAATTACAATTTCCCATTGCATGATCAGGCAATCCTTATCTTTTCTATATTTTAATCAAGTTTCATCGACTGGACGGACAAAGCGTGTGATTTCGCAGATGTCAAACAGCATACACCTCCTGAATGACTCTTTTATGTCAGAGCATTGTAGCAATGCCATGAATCGGCTGAATCATCCCTTCGGCATAAAAAACGTCCCAAAGGCGAGCGCGAGCGCAATTTTTAGCAAGACCTGCGTCGTCTGGGTAGAAGACACGTCCAGCGAACCAGCAACCAAAGTGCTCAGACCTAGCCTTATAGACTCATGCCAGAACGTCCGACGGCATCCGCTGATGCCAATCCGTTACCTGCTGATAACGATGGGCAGCATTCAACATTTGCGCTTC
Organism: Nitrosomonas sp. ANs5; assembly: GCF_050584665.1. Classification (NCBI taxonomy): domain Bacteria; kingdom Pseudomonadati; phylum Pseudomonadota; class Betaproteobacteria; order Nitrosomonadales; family Nitrosomonadaceae; genus Nitrosomonas; species Nitrosomonas sp. ANs5. The sequence continues at coordinate 9,113 of NZ_JBEUDO010000051.1, read as the reverse complement.
CTTAAAATAATTGCCAATGATATGCAATCCCACCGGACGATCCTTTCTGCCGAACCCGACAGGTATTGACATGCCTGGCAATCCTGCAAGACTTGCAGCACTGGTGTAGACATCGGACAAATACATCTGAATCGGGTCGTCACATTTCTCGCCTATATCAAAAGCGACCGTCGGAGAAGTCGGCCCCATGATTAAATCGCATTGCTGAAAGGCATCAGTGAAATCCTTGGCAATCAGGCGCCGCAATTTCTGGGCCTGAAGATAATAGGCATCATAGTAGCCATGGGACAATACATAGCTGCCAATCAAAATACGTCGCTTCACTTCCTCGCCAAATCCTTCTGCTCGAGTTCTCTTATACATGCTTTCCAGATCAGTATACTGTGCGGCGCGATATCCATAGCGCACGCCATCAAAACGAGATAGATTGCTGGAAGCTTCAGCCGGCGCTAGCACATAATAGACCGGGATTGCAAGTTTGCTATTCGGCAAGGATATATCCACAAAGGTTGCGCCCAACTTGCGGAATTCATCCAGAGCGGATTCTATCGCGCTGGCAACATCAGCGCTCATGCCTTCTGCAAAAAACTCCTTGGGCAACCCAATACGCAATCGCTCAATCGGCTTTTCCAAGTCGCGCCCATAGTCCTCGGCGTCACGTTGCAAGCTCGTCGAATCGCGTTCATCAAACCCAACCATCAGATTCAAAAGCAACGCGAGATCTTCCGCGGATTTCGCCATCGGTCCGCCCTGGTCGAGACTGGAAGCAAACGCGATCATCCCATAGCGCGAAACCAAACCATAAGTTGGCTTGATGCCACTAATTCCGCACAATGCGGCAGGCTGGCGAATCGATCCGCCCGTATCGGTCCCTGTGGCAGCCGGCGCCATACGTGCTGCGACCGCACAGGCGGATCCGCCAGAACTGCCACCGGGAACCGCCGATAAATCCCAGGGATTTCTGACAGGTCCATAATAGGATGTTTCGTTGCTGGAACCCATGGCGAATTCATCCATATTGGTTTTACCAAGATTCACCAGCCCAGCCTGGTTAAATCGTTCGACCACGGTCGCATCGTAAGGCGACACAAAATTCGAAAGCATTTTCGACCCGCAGGTAGTCAACCAACCCTGCGCACAAAAAATATCTTTCTGCGCCAGTGGTATCCCTGTTAACGGCATTGACCGCCCCGACGCAATCATCTCGTCAGCGTCTCGGGCCTGAGTCAGGCTTCTTTCCTCATCAAGAGTGATAAAGGCATTCAACCCGGAATTGAGCGTCTGGATACGTGCCAGAAATTCACTGGTAAGTTCGACGCTGGAAATTTTTTTATCAGACAACAACAAAGAAAGTTGCTTAAGGCTGGCGTTTATTAGCATGTCCAATCAATAAGATTCTTGAAAAGAAGGGGATCGCGTAAATGCGCGTATGAGATTTTATTCAATCACTTTGGGAACCAAGTAAAATCCCGCTTCTACCTGAGGCGCAATGGATTGAAACAGTGCATGCTGATCAGACTCGGTGACGACATCCTCGCGCAGTCGTTGCACCATGTCCTGGGAATGACTCATGGGCTCGACGCCATCGGTGTTAACGGCCTGCATTTGTTCGATTAAATTGAATATCCCCGATAAATGGGCAAGTGTTTGCTGCGCATCGTCCTCGCTAATCTCTATACGGGCCAGATTCGCAACGCGTTTAACATCGTCAAGTGATAAGGTCATTTTCCTGAAGCTTTATATTGAGACACATAATAGAGTATCATGACGCGTTTGTTGAACGCATGATTTTTAATGCCTATAGCCTATAGCGTATAGCGTTTACTCGAAGAGACTTATCCCATACATATACATATCGAATCTGCCACGCTGGAATACTGCCATCATGTTTAACTTCCTAAGCAATAACTTTCTGGGTCATTATTTTTCGACAGATATGGCGATTGATTTGGGTACGGCCAATACGCTGATCCACGTCCGTGGTCAGGGGATCGTACTAAATGAGCCCTCAGTCGTCGCTATCAGGCAAGAAGGCGGCCCAGGCGGCAAGCGCATGATTCAACAAGTGGGCTTGGCTGCAAAACAAATGCTGGGCCGCACGCCCGGTAATATCACCGCCATCCGGCCAATGAAGGATGGCGTCATTGCAGATTTCACCGTCACCGAGCAAATGCTCAAGCAATTTATCAGAAAAGCGCACCCACCCCGCTTGTTCTCGGCTAACCCACGTATTGTTATTTCGGTACCATGCGGCTCAACCCAGGTAGAACGCCGGGCTATTCGTGAAGCGGCCTACGGCGCGGGCGCACGTAAAGTTGAATTGATTGAGGAGCCGATGGCTGCAGCACTGGGTGCCGATTTACCGGTTGAAACACCAACGGGTTCCATGGTTGTCGATATTGGAGGGGGCACGACTGAAGTCGCAGTCATCTCGTTAGGCGGAATTGTTTATTCAAACTCTGTTCGCGTAGGGGGTGACAAGTTCGATGAAGCGATTGTTAACTACATTCGACGCAATTACGGCATGATGATAGGCGAGGTCACCGCAGAAATCATCAAATCGGAAATCGGTTCGGCTTATCCCGGCTCCGAAGTACGGGAAATAGAAGTCAAGGGACGCAATCTGGCCGAGGGCATTCCACGCAGCTTTACCATCTCTAGCAACGAAATCCTGGAAGCATTGGCCGAGCCCTTGAACAGCATTGTCAGCGCAGTCAAGACCGCACTGGAACAGACCCCTCCTGAACTCGGTTCCGATATTGCGGAGATGGGCATGGTCATGACAGGGGGCGGTGCATTATTGAACGATATCGATCGGTTATTGATGGAAGAAACGGGACTATCGGTTATCATCGCCGATGATCCTCTAACCTGCGTTGTCCGTGGCGCTGGTATCGCCCTCGAAAATATCGATAATTCGATTGGAATTTTTGCCAGGGACTATTGATTGCTCACTCTCACTGATAGGGCAATACTCAGAACATTGATGCTGATCGACAGCGACGGATTACACATATGATCTGGTCATAGCTAAATTATGGTTGCAATCAACCGTCTTGCCTCGCACAATACTGACAAACTATTCATCCAGTCTAGGCATCGCCCGGAAAACGGCTTATCATACAAAAATATATGCCGGGCAAAGCCGGTCTTGGGTTACCAGTCTGCTGGTCTGTCATAGCATCTTTCCCGGATCCGCTAATTCCCTAACACCTTCCTGAAATGTTGAAAAGTTAAGGCTGCATGCAAACTCCTCCACGATTCTTCAGGTTAGGCCCCAGCCCACTGGCCAAGTTGTTTTTTTTTGTATTGCTATCCATTTTTATCATGATAGCGGATCACCAATCTAAACTGGTTTCAGAAGTACGACGCGCTATCGGAACCATCATCTATCCCTTGCAACAACTCGCGCATGCACCTTTTCAGTTGCGCAATCGACTGGAACGCTATGTATCCGATTTCAAGCTCATCAAAGAAATCGACTTTCTCAGACGCGAATATCTCACCAGTCAGTACAAGTTTTTCCAGTTGCAAGCATTAACCGCCGAAAACAAACAATTGCGCGCTTTGCTGGGGGCTGCGCAACAAACAGAAATTGAGGTGGTGATGGCGGAAATATTGCATACCCCACGCGATCCATTCAATCGCAAAATAACCCTGAACAAGGGCAATGCAAGCGGCGTCAAGGATGGCCAAGTCGTCATCGATGATCTGGGCGTTATCGGACAAGTCACACAAGCATATCCATGGACGTCGGAAGTCACTCTCATCACTGACAAGGATCATTCTGTCCCGGTACAGATCGCCCGCAATGCATTGCGAACAGTGATTTCCGGTGCAGGCAGAAATAGCCAATTAGAGTTACGGTTCCTGTCAATCAATGCCGATGTCCGCAAGGGTGACTTGCTCATCACCTCGGGTATAGGCGGCGTTTATCCACCAGGCCTACCAGTGGGCCGCGTCACCCATATCGAATATGATCGTTCGCGGGAATTTGCACGGATTATTTGTACGCCAGTGGCGGGTGTAGACCGCCACAGACAGGTACTGATCCTCGTCGCCTCTCCGCTCACAACTTTTGAAGAAAAAACCAAATATCCTGACGCCCATGCCACTCAGCCCGACCAACAAACCCAGAGTCACATGCCATGACTATCTTGGCCAGGAACTGCCTCTTCCAGTCAAAAGCTCACTGGTTTATTTAAGTCTCGTTGCGGCCATTCTGCTTAATTTGCTGCCATTTGAAAACATGGCTGCCATGCTGCGTCCGGATTTTGTTGCGCTGGCCCTGCTTTACTGGAGTATCCATCAGCCGCAGCAAACCGGCATGAGCATCGCCTTCTTCATGGGTCTGATCATGGATGTCGTCGATGCAAGCATCATGGGGCAGCATGCGCTGGCTTATTGCCTGCTTACATTCTTTGCACTAATCCTGCATCGGCGTTTACGCATGTTCAGCGCCTTCCGGCAGATCCCGGCCGTTTTATGGATGTTATTCCTGGCCCAAATCGTGGTATTTTTGACCGGAACGCTGGCAGGCTCATATTTCCCCGAATGGTATGTTTTGCTTTCGAGCGTTACTGGGGCGCTTTGCTGGCCCTTGATTTCTATTATTCTGGACAATTTCCGGAAACAACGCACGGATCCAGATGAAATATGAAGGAAACCGTCGAACTTCGCGACCATTTGCATGAACTCCGGCAATTCCGCATCAGATTAACACTCAGCGCCATTGGCATTTTGCTTGTATTCTGCCTATTATTCGGCCGCTTTGTTTATCTCCAGGTATTACGCAGCGAACATTACAATACGCTCGCGGAGGCAAATCGCATTGCCATTATGCCGCTCGTTCCCAATCGCGGCCTGATATTCGATCGGAATGGTGAAATTCTGGCACAGAATTTCACGGCCTATACCCTGGAAATCATTCCTGATCAAGTCGCCAACCTTGATGCAGCCATCGATAAATTGGCGACCTTAATCGAAATCACGCCCGAAGACCGCAGACGTTTCAACAAACTCAAGCGGGAAAGCACACGTTTCAAAAGCCTTCCGATACGCTCCCGTTTAACGGATATCGAAGTTGCGCGATTTGCCGAGAATCGCTACCGTTTTCCGGGAATGGATATCAAGGCACGTCTGCTTAGACATTATCCAACAGGGGAGTGGGTCTCACATGTCATCGGCTATATCGGCCGTATCAACGATAAAGATTTGGAGCAACTCGAAGCCAATCAACAGCTAGAGAATTATCGCGGCTCTCTTCATATTGGCCGCACCGGCATTGAAAAAAGCTATGAAAGCGCACTGCATGGAGTAACTGGATTCGAGCAAGTCGAAACGGATGCTATCGGCCGGCCTGTTCGCACTTTATCGCGCGTACCACCCGTTGCTGGCAGCGATCTTACGCTTACCCTCGACATAGGTTTACAACAAGCAGCCATAGAGGCGTTTGGCGAATTCCGTGGTGCGCTGGTAGCCATGGATCCTTCCAATGGCGAGATATTGGCCTTTGTCAGCAAACCGGGCTTTGATCCCAATTTATTTGTTGATGGCATTGATCATTATAACTGGCGCCTGCTGAATGAATCCAAAGACAGACCACTGAACAATCGTGCCTTGCGCGGCGTCTACCCGCCAGGTTCTACCTTCAAGCCTTTCATGGCACTGGCCGGATTGGAATTGAGCAAACGCACCCCTCATTATGCCATCAACGACCCAGGATTTTTCAGTCTGCCCGGCAGCACTCACCGTTTTCGGGACTGGAAGCCGGGGGGACACGGCCGGGTTGATTTGCATAAATCGCTGGTTGTTTCTTGTGATACCTACTATTACATGCTCTCGCATGATCTAGGTATCAGCAACATTCACGCCTTCATCGCACAATTTGGCTTTGGCAACAAAACCGGGGTCGATATTCCCGGCGAGATGAGTGGACTGCTGCCCTCCCCTGAATGGAAAAAAGAACGCTTTAATCAGCCCTGGTTTCCAGGGGATACGATTTCAGTTGGAATTGGTCAAGGGTTTAACCTGGCCACGCCACTTCAGCTCACTTTCGCAACCATGTTATTGGCCAATAATGGCAAGGCCTTCCGGCCACATTTCGTCAAACAACAGGCAAATCACCAGCAGGGTTTAATCACGGATGACTTTTCTGAGGAAATGTACAGATTGAATCTGAAGCAGGAACATCTCGACCATATCAAGCAGGCTTTGGTCGACGTCACACGTCCTGGCGGCACGGCCGCACGCGTCGGCGCCGATGCAGCTTATACCTTTGCCGGGAAAACCGGCACGTCCCAAGTCATCAATATCAAACAGGGAGAACGCTATATCGCTAGCAAAATCGACGAGCGGCATCGTGACCATGCGCTTTTTACCGCCTACGCACCTGCCGAACATCCTCAGATCGTCCTGACAGTACTCGTTGAGAACGGGGGCTCGGGGGGGGCAACAGCCGCACCGATTGCACGCAAAGTTCTCGACTATTTTTTTCTTGGGACAATGCCCGAGCCAATCGAGAAACCGGGATAATTCAAGCGGTTGTTGAATCCGTCGGTGCTTTTGATCACCTGATGGTGTCCACAACTGTCAACCAGGATTCATCATTGGAGCGGGCGACAAACTTTGCTGTACGGCTGCACCATTACAAGGCATTGCAATGGCGCGGCCAATAAATATAGATTCATTGACGTCAGAATATCCTTTTTTCAGGAATGCGGGACTATAAACATGATCACTCTGAGCGCAGAAAAGATATGGTATTACCTGACTCGCTATATCGATAATTTTCTGCTGGCGGGCATATTCTTATTAATGATCACCGGCATAGTCGTTCTGTTTAGCGCAACTGGCGGCAACACTGCCCGTGTGATAAGCCAGCTGCTCAACATGGCTATCGCACTTGTGATCATGTGGAGCATTGCGAACATCCCTCTCCAGAAAATTATGCGCCTCGCCTTGCCCCTGTACATATTAGGCATCGTGCTCTTGATTGCCGTGGCATTGTTTGGTGAGATTCACAATGGTGCGCGTCGCTGGCTGAATCTAGGAATTACACGTATTCAACCTTCAGAATTATTGAAAATCGCCGTTCCACTGATGATGGCATGGTATTTTGACAAGGCCAATCTCACCTTGCGGTTGCGCGATTATCTCGGTGCAGCCTTGATTTTATTGTTACCGGTACTATTGATCGCACGCCAACCCGATCTTGGCACGGCTTTGATGATCTCGGCCAGTGGATTTTATGTATTATTTCTGGCCGGATTATCCTGGCGGATCATAATCAGCCTGACGATCGCAGCGGCGATCAGCCTGCCTCTTTTCTGGAACTTCGGCATGCATGATTACCAGCGCAGGCGCGTCATGACTATGCTCGATCCCTCGCAAGATGCACTCGGCGCAGGTTACCATACCATCCAGTCCAATATTGCCATCGGCTCCGGTGGGATCTCAGGCAAGGGGTGGCAGAAAGGCACCCAGTCTCAGCTCGATTTTCTGCCCGAACCCAGCACCGATTTCATTTTCTCGGTATTTTCGGAGGAATTTGGACTGATTGGTAACGGTTTGTTATTATTGCTTTACATAATAGTGATCGGACGTTGCCTGGTCATCACGGCCAAAGCCCCGACGCGCTTCACGCGCCTAGTCGCCGGATCGATCACATTGACTTTCTTCACTTATGTATTTGTCAATATTGGCATGGTCAGCGGCATTCTGCCTGTAGTCGGTGTTCCTCTGCCGCTCATCAGTTATGGGGGGACCTCCATGGTGACCATCCTACTGGGTTTTGGTATTTTGATGAGCATACACATGCATCCCAAACTGGTTAAAACTTGACGAAGCACAAATATGATCAATCAGCCTGGTTTCTCTCACCGCAGCATGATGCCACTGATCCTCTTTCTGGTGATCACTACGTTATATCTGGCCAGTTGCAGCAGTCCGCCTCAATCCCAACAATCAGCAGAGCGTGTTAATAAACAATATTCTTCACATGCAATCAAAGGGGGCGGTTATTATCTCGATGACGGCCCCGGGCACAACCCGCCCGCCAATCTCGACGCCATTCCCGATGCCGTGCCCCGCAAGGAAGCATTGAGAACCACCAACATGCGTCCATATGTCGCCCTGGGCAAAACTTACACCCCCATGACTCGACTCGAGCCTTACAAAGAACGAGGGCATGCATCTTGGTACGGCCGGCGTTATCACGGCAATAAGACGGCTTCGGGCGAAATTTACGACATGTACGCCATGACTGCCGCCCACCCCACCTTGCCGATACCAAGCTATGCCCGGGTCACGCATCTGCAAAACGGCAAATCTGTGATCGTTCGCATCAATGATCGAGGACCTTTTCTATCCAACCGCTTGATCGATCTATCCTATGTTGCTGCCTATAAACTGGATATCCTTGCCAATGGCAGCGCATTGGTTGAAGTTGAAAGCATCGTTCCCGGGCAAGCAAGCGCTCGCCTTGATCAGACCCAGACCCCGGCTGCCACGACACTCAAATCCAACCGCCAGGCAAGCGGGCTCTATTTACAACTCGCCGCATTCGGCTCCGCCCGCAGCGCACATAATTATCTTGCACAATTGCGCTCGGATCTGCCGACAATCAGTCAACAGGCCCGTATCGACGAAACAAGTGGTCTATATAAAATCCTGGTCGGACCCTTTGAAAACCGGCATTCTGCCGGGCAGGCAGCGGATATCATTACTGATTCGATCTCGATAAAACCCATGCTGGTCCAACATACATCTGCGGATTAGGCGCGGCCAGGTCGGAAAATCTTTCATGCACAGCGCCCACTCCCGGAGAAATATGGATTCCCCCTTGATTCTCAGAAGATAAGCAGAACTGCACAAACCCATCAGCCTAGGAGGCCAGCCTTCGCTTATCGCTCCTGCAGCCCTTGGCTAGGAGAAAGAAATACCAACATTTTGGACTGCCATGAGCTTTCGTCCTCAATGTTGCCCCGTGCGCCTTACTGCTGGCTGTCTGATCGGCACAGTCGATCATTCCGAATGCACCGGAACTGCGTAAAAACTTTCCTCTTCCCGGTAGAATTGCAATATTAATATGCAATGCTGGCCTGTTTCTAGCT
>NZ_JBEUDO010000050.1:0-19943 GCF_050584665.1 Nitrosomonas sp. ANs5 | reverse complement strand
CTGCGCTTCCGCGATTTCCTGCGCGATGTTTACAAACAGGAGTACCCCGATTCCCCCGATGAGCTGACCCGGCTGCTGCCCTACCACGGTCTGGGTTCGGGCATCAAACGGGCGCTGGAACAGTGGCCAGCCATCGACTTTGCCGATAACCACGACGGCTGTCTCTATTAACCGCCACGGTTCACCGCAAACCGGTGGAAGGGCTGGATCTGGTGAACATCGCACCGGATGTTTCACCGAAAGCCGACACGTCGTCGGGAAAAGGCGCTTAGCGGGCAGGCAGTCGCAGGGCTCACTGGCAGCCGGCCCAGACGATGCAGCGGCAACCAATCAGCTTATCAACGACTTGCGGGGTGGCTTGGGAAGCGAACCTGCAACACAAACACCCGCGCCTTCGCAGAAACGGCGACAAGTGCCGGTCAAGCAAACCCTGTAAAATAGCGCCCATGACACAACCCGCCTTCCAACGTTATATCGGCATTGACTACTCCGGCGCGCAAACCCCGGATTCCAGCCTCAAAGGGCTGCGGGTTTACGAAGCCGGCCGCGAATCTTTGCCGGTGGAAATCGCGCCCCCACCCAGCCCGCGCAAGTACTGGACCCGGCAAGGTCTGGCCGAATGGCTGGCTGAGCGCCTGTCCGGGGATGTGCCGACCATCGTCGGCATTGATCATGGTTTTTCCTTCCCTCTGCGCTACTTCGAGGTCCATCTTCTGGAGCCGGACTGGCCAGCCTTCCTCGACGATTTCCAGAAACACTGGCCGACCGACGGTGAACATACCTACGTGGATTTTGTCCGCGATGGGATGCGGGGCGACGGCGAGGCCCGTTCCGGCAGCACCCGCTGGCGGCGGATCACCGAGGAGCGGGCCGGGGCCAAGTCGGTCTTCCATTTCGATGTGCCCGGCTCGGTGGCCAAGTCGACCCATGCCGGGCTGCCATGGTTGCGCTATCTGAGACAGCGACTGCGCGAGCACGTGCATTTCTGGCCCTTCGACGGCTGGGAAATCCCTGCGGGCAAATCCGTGCTAGCCGAGGTCTATCCCTCGCTCTGGAGCAAAAACTGTCCACGGGAAGGCCGTACACCCGATCAGCACGATGCTTATGTGACCGCCGCCTGGCTGTGGCAGGCAGACCAGGACGGCAGCCTCGGCAAATTCCTGAAGCCCGCAATGCTGCCCGGCGAATACCATGTTGCCCGCATCGAGGGCTGGATTCTTGGCGTGCTGTGAACGGCCTGTCGTCAACTGCGCATGCAGCGCAGGATCACTCCCACGTCAGTTTTGTGGTGCGTTAAAGCGACGTGCGCTACAGCAGATGTCATTGTATTCACGCATTGTGAATGAAATTCAACATAATGGTATTAATAATAGCACAAAAGCATAAATGAAAATTCTCCACACCTCAGATTGGCATCTCGGCCGCGCGCTCTATGGCAGAAAGCGGTATGAAGAATTCGAGGCATTTCTGGCCTGGCTGGTGGAGACAATTCAGCAGAATGCAATCGATGTTCTGCTGGTGGCCGGGGATGTTTTTGACACCAGCGCCCCGAGCCATCGCGCCCAGGCGCTCTATTACCGCTTCCTGTGCCGAATGGCTGCTTCATCCTGCCGGCATGTAGTGGTCATCGCCGGCAATCATGATTCGCCCTCGTTTCTCAATGCGCCCAGGGAATTGCTCAAGGCGCTCGATGTTCACGTGGTGGGCCATGCGTCGGAGGACCCAGAGGACGAAGTCTGCGTGCTCGCCGATGCGAACGGTGCGCCGGAACTGATCGTCTGCGCCGTGCCCTATTTGCGCGACCGGGACATCCGCGTGGCGGAAGCCGGCGAGACGATCGAGGACAAGGAACGCAAGCTGATCGATGGCATCCGCGCCCACTATGCCGCCGTCGCTGACGTGGCCATGAAAAAACGGGCCGAGATTAATGCCGCCATCCCGATCGTGGCCATGGGCCACCTGTTCACGGCTGGCGGACAAACCGTCGATGGCGATGGGGTGCGCGAGCTCTATATCGGCTCTTTGGCCCATGTTTCCGCTGGCATCTTTCCTGACGCTTTCGATTACTTGGCGCTCGGCCATCTGCATGTGCCGCAAAAAGTAGGGGGCTCCGAAACCATGCGTTACAGCGGCTCGCCGCTGCCGATGGGGTTTGGTGAAGCCACTCAGCAGAAAAGCGTCGTGATCGTGGATTTTCAGGCACCCTCCGGTGCGCAAGCGGCGAGCGGCACGCACTCTCTGCCCGAATGCGCGCCGTCTGCGCACCGGCACCCAGCAATCAGCCTGATCGATGTCCCGGTATTCCAGAAACTCGAGCGCATCCAGGGAGACTGGCCCGATATTTCAAGCCGCATTCTCGAACTGTCGGCCGCCGATTCCCGGACGTGGCTCGAAATTATTTACCAAGGCCTGGAGGTCATGGGCGATCTGCGCGTGCGCCTGGATGCCGCCATCGACGGCACCGGCATGGAAATTCTGCGGGTGAAAAACAACCGCATCATCGAGCGCGTGCTGGGGCAGATACATGACCAGCAAACGCTCGATGATCTGAGCACGAACGAGGTATTCGAACGCTGCCTGGCTGCCCATCAGGTGCCCCCAGCGCAGTGGCCGGCATTGCTGCATGCCCATCAGGAGATACTTGCCTCGCTCGGCGAAGACGATAGGCAGGCGGAATAGCGAGGCGCTCAATGAGAATACTGCAAATACGCTTCAGGAACCTGAATTCGCTGGCCGGCGAATGGACGATCGACCTGACACACCCAGCTTATGCCGCCGATGGCATTTTCGCCATCACCGGGCCAACCGGAGCCGGGAAAACAACCCTCCTCGATGCCATCTGCCTCGCCCTCTACGGCCGCACGCCCCGCCTCAACAAGATCACCAAAGGCACGAACGAGATCATGTCCCGCCAGACTGGCGAATGCTTTGCCGAGGTGACGTTCGAAACGCAGACCGGGCGTTTCCGCTCACATTGGAGCCAGCGCCGGGCCAGGAAAAAGCCGAACGGGGAACTGCAGGTACCGAGGCACGAGCTGGCCAATGCCGATTCAGGCGAGATTTTCGAGACCAAACTCAGAGGCGTGGCCGAACAGATCGAAGCCGCCATCGGCATGGATTTTGAGCGCTTCACCCGTTCCATGCTGCTGGCCCAGGGCGGTTTCGCCGCCTTCCTGCAAGCGGCGCCCGATGAGCGCGCGCCGATCCTGGAACAGATCACCGGCACCGAGATCTACAGCCAGATCTCCATGCGCGTTCACGAGCGCCGCGCCGAGGAACACAAACAGCTCGACAGGTTGCAGACCGAGCTGGCCGGCATGCAGCCGCTGGCTCCGGAAATGGCGCAGCAACTGGCAACCAGCCTGGAGCAGAAGGATCAGCAGGAGGCGGCGCTCACACAGCAGCTTCACCAAAAAACCCAGGCCATCGCATGGATCGAAGGCATGGATCGCCTGCAAGCCGAGTTGAAGGCGCTTGGCCAGGCCAGGGCCGCATGGCAGACCAAGGCTGAAGCCTTTGCGCCCCAACAGGAACGGCTGCGGCTGGCCAACCAGGCTCTTGAACTTTCCGCCGAGCATGCGGCATTGGCCGCCCTTCGCAAGGCACAAAACGCAGACCAGGCCTCGCTCAGTGAATGCCAGCAAGCCCTGGCCGGCCACACCATGGCCGCCGGGCAGGCGGAAGTGGCTATGAAAACCGCTGCCGAACAACTCTCGGCCAGAAAAGCAGCCCAGCAAGCGGCGCTGCCCATCATCCGCAAGGTGCGCGAGCTGGATCTGAAAATCACCGAGAAAAATGCCCCCATCAAAGCAGCGCGTGAGTCCGCCACGGCGCTTGTGTCCGTTCTTGAAACCCTTCAGTCAAAGCAGACCAGCGATGCACAGGCGCTGCACGATCAACGCAAGGCCTGCGAAGCGCTGCAGGGTCTTCTCACGGCATCCCAGGCGGATGAAAAACTGGTGGAACATCTCGCCGGGCTGCGCAGCCGGTTCGATGCGTTGAAAACGCTTTCCGGGCAGTCGGCGAGCAAACAGCAGGAGGCAACCCAGGCGCAAGCTCAGCGCAAGGAAGCCATAACTATCTGGCAGGCACAGGCGCGCGGCCTCGACACGGCACAACGCGCGTTGCAGGAAAGCCAGGCGGCACTGGCTGGAAAGCAATCCGCGCTTCTGAAAATCCTGAACGGACAGGCGGTCGCCGCATGGCGGAAGCACCAGTCGGCACTGACAGCGCAACAAGACCTGATCGGCAAAACGCTTGCGGCCGCCGAATCCGTGGAGAAATCCAAGCAGGCCAGCAGCCAGCTTGACAACCGGCAAGCCGCGCTCAAACAGGAGGCTGCGGCCCTGAAGCAGATGCTCGCGCACCAAAGCGAAAAACAGGCCGCGCTTGAAAAGGAAGTGGGGCTGCTTGAAACCCAGCTGACACTGCTCCAACGCATCGAAGCGCTCGAACAAGCCCGCAGCCAGCTGCAGGATGGCGAACCCTGCCCGCTGTGTGGCGCCCGGGAGCACCCGTTTGCCGAAGGCAATGTGCCCCTTCCGGATGAGACCCAGCAACGTCTTGCCGCAGCAAGGAGCGAACTCAAGGCAGTAACGGAGGAGATTTCCGGCTCGAAGATCAGGCTCGCGCAGGTGGATAAGGATCTCGAGCAAACGGCCTGCGCCCAGCAGGAACACGCCGGAAAAATGCGTGAAGCCAGCCAGGTGATACATGACCACTGCACAGCATTGGATAGCGGCCCGAAACTGGCAGCCAGCGATCCCAGGCTGCCAGAGAAGCTCAAACAGCTTCAGGCAGAGAATAGCCGTCAGCTTGCCCAGGCGACCGGCATATTGGAAGCAGCCGATGCCATCGAAACGGAATTGACCATGCTGCGCAATTCCGTAGAAACAACCAGGGAGGCTGTGGCAAAACAAGAGCGTGAAGCTCTGGCGGCCGCGCACAAGCAAGAGTCTGCCGAGCAATTACAGCAGCGGCTCGCAAAGGAAGCGGCAGAATACCAGGCCCAGCAGCAAGCATCGCTGGATGGACTGCAGCAAGAAATCAGCCGCTACGGGATGACTGGACTCTCTGTCGAAACCATCGATGCGGTCTTGGCGCAACTGGCCCTGCGGCGTGAACAGTGGCTCAGCAGAAACAAGCAGAAAGCCGAGCTCGAACAAAAAATCAGCGCGCTCAAAATACAGCTGGACCACCGAGCTGAGCAGATTCTCAAGACCGACCAGGAAATCAACAAACAACAGGTGCTGCTGGCTGAACTGCTGCGTGATCAGGAGACCCTTCAGCATGAACGGCAGGCGCTGCTTGGGGACAAGAAAACCGGCCAGGAAGAGCAGCGTCTGGCCGATGCGGTTGAATCCGCGGACAGGGGACTGGATAGCGCCCGCCAGAAATTATCCGCAGCCCAGCAGGCGCTCAGCCAACTGAAGGCCAAAATCGAGGAACTGGAGAAAGCGCTTTGCAACCGTGGAATACAACTGGAATCAGCCGCCAAGGCTTTTCAGGCGCGGCTGGAATCGGCCGGATTTACCGGCGAGGACCATTACCGCTCTGCCTGTCTCCCCGAAAGCGAACGCAGGCAACTGGCCCAGCAGGCCCAGAAGCTGTCGGATGAAAACACCGAAATCAGCTCGAAGGAACAAGAAAAAACTCAGATCCTGAAAGCCGAGCAGCAAAGGCAGCTCACCGCAGAGCCCCTGGATCACCTCAAACAGGCCGTGACAACGCTGACTGCCGCCCAACGGGCATTACAGCAGGAAATCGGCGCTATCCGGCAGCAGCTCAAGGACAATGACACCCTGCAGCAACAGCAGCAGGCGCGCCTGCAAGCCATCGAGGCCCAGCAACGCGAATGCACGCGCTGGACGCTGCTGCACGAGCTGATCGGCTCCGCCGACGGCAAGAAATACCGCAATTTTGCCCAGGGGCTGACCTTTGAAATGATGGTCGGCCACGCCAACCGGCAGTTGCAGAAAATGACCGATCGCTATTTATTGATCCGCGACGATACCCAACCGCTGGAGCTGAATGTGATCGACAACTACCAGGCAGGCGAAATCCGGACCACCAAGAATCTGTCCGGTGGCGAAAGCTTTATCGTCAGCCTGGCGCTGGCGCTGGGGCTGTCCCACATGGCCAGCAAAAATGTCCGGGTGGATTCGCTGTTCCTCGATGAAGGCTTCGGCACCCTGGATGATGACGCCCTGGACACCGCGCTGGAAACGCTAGCCGGACTGCAGCAGGACGGCAAACTGATCGGGGTCATCTCGCATGTACCGGCACTCAAGGAGCGGATCGGCACCCGGATTCAGGTCATCCCGCAAGCGGGTGGCAGAAGCCGGATAGCAGGGCCGGGTTGCGGGCAAGCTATCCGGGAAGAAGACGGGCCACAGGCAGACAGCAGGCGCAAGCAAGCCGGCGGTGCGGCTGCATCATAACCATGGGAGCAAGGCCGCACTGCCAGCGCCTTGTCCCGGTGGCACAGATACCGCGCCGCTGCGGGCGCCTATGAATATTTCCGTCCCAAGTATGCCAGAAAAGGCGCCGGCGACAGGTCCTGGCCGGTCACCTGCCGGATCAGTTCCTGCGGGAACAGGCTTGAACCATGCCGATAGATGTTTTCTTTCAGCCACGCGTGCAGGGTGCTGAAATCCCCGCGCGAGATCGCCTCCGGTATGTCCGGATGCGCCTTGAGCACGGCATCGAAGCACTGCGCGCTGAAGAGGTTGCCGATCGTATAGCCCTGGAACATGCCGCCCACGCTGCCATAAAACCAATGCACATCCTGCAGGCAGCCTTGAGCGTCGGACGCCGGCCGCACACCGAGATCGGATTCGTAGCGGTCGTTCCAGGCAGCGGGCAGGTCCTTGGCCTTGAGCGAACCTTCCAGCAGCTGCGCTTCCAGATCGAAACGGATCATGACATGCAGATTGTAGGTCACTTCATCGGCCTCGGTCCGGATCAATGAAGGCTGCACGCGATTGATGCCGCGATGAAATTCATCCAGCGAGACATCCTGCAGCGCATCGGCAAAATGGGCCTGCAGGTGGGGATAAAAATATATCCAGAATTCACGCGAGCGGCCCACCAGATTCTCCCACAACCGGCTCTGGCTCTCGTGAATGCCGGCGGAAACGCCATAACCCAGAATGGTCCCCTCCAGACCCGGGGCAATGCCCAACTCGTAAAAGGCATGACCGGACTCGTGAATGGTGCTGAAAAGCCCATCGCAGAGATTGGTCTCGTCAACTCGGGTCGTAATGCGGACATCCCCGGCGCCCAGCTTGGTCATGAACGGGTGATAGGTCAGATCCTGGCGCCCGCGATTGAAATCATAGCCGAGATGCCTGGCCAGCCAGTTCAGAAATTCCATTTGCCGCGGCTTGGGATAGACCCGCGACAGAAAATCGGTCCGCGGCTGTTCACGAGACGACAATTCCTTCACCAAGGGCACCAACTCCCGCCGCAGCGCGGCAAACAGCGTCCTGAGGCCCGCAGTCGTCATGCCGGGGTCGGCGTCTTCGATATGCGGGTCCATCGGATGAACCCAGGCAGTCTCACCCGAATTGAAATAATCCGAGACCGCCCGTGAATACATGACCGTTTTTTCCAGAAAGGGGGCCACGGCGTTGAAATCATTCGCCTTGCGCGCATGCACCCAGACATCATAAGTTTCGGTCATATGCTGAAGAAATTCGGCCTTGAAAGCAGGCGGTATTTTCAAGGCGCGGGCAAACTGCCGCTGTGCCAAGCGCAGGAATGCCCGATCCTCGGCCGGCAAGGTTGCAGCAGGCAATCCCGATGCGGTCTCCAGCAGCACGCCGACAGCCGGTTCGATCAGCTTCTCATGCGCGATCTTCTCGACCGCGGCAATCATACGGCCGCGTGATCCTGTCCCATCCTGGGGCATGTGGGTGGACATATCCCAATGAAGCACGGACACTGTCCGCCGCAGATCATCAAGTTCAGCAAAACGGGCCTTCAAAGACTGGAGAGCGGGATGCATAAAAGCATGGTCCTTTTTGAAATATGGGAATAGAGGGAAAGGAAAAAGTATAAGAAAGCCAGGAGTGTGTCAAACCGAGCCGTCAAATACCCGGATCCGAGCACCTTCCCGCCCCAGGCTGTTGCCAACCCAACTAAAATATCGAACCGAAGATTGCTCAAACACTCACCGGCCATTGTCGCCGGGACGCTTTCGGCAGTAGCAGGGTTACAATCAACAATTGTCTACCACCCGATCAGCAACAACGGCCGATCGGTTTTGAGGATGGTATTAGCCTATGCGCATCCGGCGTGCGCTGATAAGCGCCATCGCAAGCCGCCTGCGAACACCCTGATAAATTTGGAGAAGCTTTTATGAAACGACGCACTCTGTTACGAACACTCGCCGTAGCCGGCATGATGCCACTGCTACCCGGATGCCTGCGGGCACAAGTAGTGGGAGAAGCAGCCAGCCCGATCACCCCCCTGGACAAACCACGCGAGGCATGGCGTGCACTGCTGTCGCCCAGGGCCTATGAAATACTGTTCGAAGCAGCCACCGAACGCCCGGAATCCAGCAACCTGGTTTATGAAGAACGGGAAGGGACCTTCATCTGCGCCGCCTGCTATCTGCCCTTGTTTGAAAGCCGGAACAAATACGAAAGTTGGACAGGCTGGCCGAGTTTTACCCAGCCGATTGCCGGACATGTCGCGACCCGGATCGACTTCAAAATGATCAAGCCACGCACGGAATACCATTGCGTGCGCTGCGGCGGACATCAAGGCCATGTCTTCAACGATGGCCCACCGCCACGCGGGGAACGCTGGTGCAACAACGGCATCGCACTTAAATTTGTGCCCAAGGAAGAATCATTACCCGCGCTCAGAGGCTGAAACATCCCTGCTGGCGCACGACTTGCAGCCTGCATGTTCCATAACAAAAACCAGCACCGTTCGATCCGCCTGAAGGGATACGATTATTCTCAAGCGGGTGCGTATTTCGTGGCCCTGTGCACCCAGAACCGGGAATGTCTGTTCGGGGATATCGTGGACGGAAAAATGCAATTGAACGAGGTGGGGCAGATTGTTGCGGATGAATGGCGGAAAACGGCAATCATTCGCGATGAAATCGAATTGGACGAATGGGTGGTAATGCCGAACCATTATCATGGGATTTTGGTTATTGCCAATCCGAGCACCGTCGTTGGTTGTAGGGGGACTGCTCGCGGCGGAATATTCGGTACTCTCTCGTCTATGGGAGGCGTTGTCTCCCGATCCCTGGCACGCCTTGGGGGCCAAGACCATCGAACTGGTGCTTGCAAGCGTGCATCTGGAGAAAGTGAGGGATGCTGTTGCATGATCAATCATCCAGTATTTCCAAACCACCTCTTGGACATAACACATGCAGCTTTCGTCATTGAGCATCTCCAGAGACGACAAAGGAGCCTGGCAGCTCCCTTGTCTTCCTGGTGACAGGCTGTCATTACTTGGCTCGGCTGCGGTATTCCCGTGTGCGGGTATCGATTTCGATCTTGTCGCCGATTTCACAGAACAGTGGGACCTGCAGTTCGAAGCCGCTGATGATTTTGGCGGGCTTCATAACCTTGCCGGAGGTGTCGCCTTTGACGGCGGGCTCGGTATAGGTGATTTCGCGCACCACCGAGTTGGGCAGTTCCACTGAGATGGGTTTGTCGTTGTAAAACACCACTTCACAAGGCATGCCGTCTTCCAGGAAGTCGAGCGCATCACCCATGGTGTCGGTTTCGACTTCATACTGGTTGTATTCGTCATCCATGAATACATACATGGGGTTGGCATAGTAGGAATAGGAGACTTCCTTCTTGTCCAGCAAGACCACGTCGAACTTGTCATCCGCCTTGTATACCGCTTCGCTAGGCGAATCGGTCAGCAGATTCTTGAATTTCATTTTAACGACGGAAGCATTACGGCCCGATTTGCTGAATTCGGATTTCAGCACCACCATGGGATCCTTGCCGAGCATGAATACGTTACCTACACGAAGTTCCTGAGCTGTTTTCATCTGATATCTTGGGGTAAAAAATGACGTGCATTATAGCTTGACCACTGTCAAAAATCCAATTTTCGGCGGTCTGCCTGCACGGATTGCAAACAAATAACGTCTTAGTTATCAATCATATGCCGTTTGGCTCAGGGTGCCTGCACCCTGCATGGTTGAATCATTTGACTGATCGGGCGTCCGCTGGTTCATGCAAAAATCGACCAGGTTGGCGGCAAGATCGGCGGTCTGCGCAAGCTGTGTGGCCCAGGCCCGGGCATGGGTCTGCAGGCGTGCGCGCCGCCGCCAGAAATCGTCCCAATCCAGCAGCTGTCCGTCGCCATTCCAGCAGCCATGAAAACGGCACACTGCGGCAGTATCATCATTTGACAGCCCCTGGCAATAGCGCGCCAGGAAGGCTTCCAGCTTGACCTGATGCGCGTTGTCCGCTTGCGGGTAAATCTGCCAGACCAGCGGCCGCGCCGCCCACTGCGCGCGCACGAACGAATCCTCGCCACGCACGAAATTGCAATCGCATAACCACAACAAGCGGTCGTAATCCGCCTGGGTCAGAAAGGGTATGACTTGCAGGGTCAGGTTGCCGCGCATCACGTGATCGCCTGCCTTGAGCGCTGTTTTGCCAGCCCAGCCCGCCGCCTGCGCAAGCGCCTTGCCCATTGGCAACAGGCAGCGCACCGGCATGCTGGCCGCCGCCCACGCCGCCAGCAAGGCGCTGATGGGCGCACGGTCATAACAAAACAGCGAAACCGTGGTTTGGCCGGTTTCCGGTTCGGACAGGCCGAGCTGACGCCAGCCGGTCGCCGGTTGACGCTGGCGCGCAGCGCGCAGCGCCAGCAGGCCGGTCTCGCGCAACAGTCCGCCGGTCGCCGCGCTGAAACCGGGAAAAAAGAAATATTTGGTCAATGGCAAGCGTGGATGGGGTGAAGCCAGGCCATGGCAGCCCTCCACCCATGATTCCGCCGACAGATATTCCAGATTGATCCAGACGCGCTTGGTTGTCTTGTCCTCGGGGCATTGGTCTGGCTGACAAGGCCGGGGAGCCGCCATGGCCTCGACATAGCGCTGCGGCAACTCGCAGCCGAATGCCTCGATCACCACCTCGGCCGGTCCCACATCGGGCCAGGGTTCGATCCATTTCCTCAGCTCCACCCCCTGGCAAAGTTGCACCACCAGACGGGTATCGACTGCCGGGCAAAGGGGTTGCAGGCTGGCCAGATCGTCCACCCACAGGCGCACACTGATGCCATGTTCCGCCGCCAGCTGGCGCGACAGTCGCCAGCACACACCGATATCGCCGTAATTGTCGATGACATGGCAGAAAATATCCCAGCGCATCATAAAGTTGTTGGTCTATCCGTTTGATTGCCAGCCCGATTCGACGGAAGATATCCGGTCTGCCAATTGCGGCGGCAAGACCCGGATCCGGCGGCAATCAATCGTGGTGGAGAAAACAAATGCTTGTTACTTGAAGAAATTGAAAAGATTACTGCACAAATCTGTGGCCGGAAACAAAAATGATGAAACCAAGCCTAACAAACGAAACTGTTTAAAAATGCAGGATGCGTTTGCGCGCCCTATACAATCACATGAGACATAAACAGCGGTGATCGGTTCGATCATCATTGACTGAATGCAAACTGGAAATTGGACATGGAACAGGATTATTGGTTAACACGCTGGCAGCAAGGAGACATCGGCTTTCATCAAGACGACATCAACCCATATCTGCGTCAATACTGGCAAGAGCTGAATCTGCCGCAAGGCAGCGAAGTCTTTGTCCCCTTGTGCGGCAAAAGCCGCGACATGCTATGGCTGCGCAATCAGCGGCAGAAAGTGCTCGGCGTGGAATTGAGCGATCTCGCGGTACAGGCGTTCTTCAGCGAACAGGCGCTCGTCCCGGAGCGGATGCGCGATGACAGCTTTGTGCGCTACCGGGTGGATGATATCGATATTCGCTGTGGCAATTTTTTCGATCTCGGCAGGGAAGATCTTGCCAGCGTGCAAGCGGTTTACGACCGCGCCTCGATGGTGGCGCTCCCGCCTGCGATGCGCCAGCGTTATGCCAGCCATCTGCGGCAGATTCTGCCTTCCGGCACCCAGATCCTGCTGATCGCATTCGATTATCCCCAGGTGGAAATGGCCGGGCCACCGTTTGCGGTCACGCCCGGCGAAGTCGCGGCACTCTACCGGCCGCATGCCGAAATACGGTTATTGGCGGAACTGGATGTGCTCGCGCACAACCCGCGCTTTCGTGAACGCGGGTTGAGTCAAATGTGCGAAAGCATCTTCCTGCTGACCCTGCGCTGAAAATACCACCGTTCAAAAGTCATTATCCGGTTTGGGTTTCGACAAATTCGAGCGCATTGCCATCCGGGTCGCGGCAAAACAACGCGTGGCGGCCGGATCGGCTGAGGCTGCAGGGGATGCCATGCGCGCAAAGCCGTGCTTCCAGGATCTCTATCGAATTTACCGCCAGCGCAACATGCCGATCCCGCCCACCCTGTGCGGGCCGCCCCTCGCATGGATCGGGATTCGGCAACTGCAGCAAATGAATCTGCTGATGGCCGACCAGCCGCAGCCAAGCGCCAGGATAGCCAAGGCCGGGCCGGGCATCATCCACTTCCAGCCCCAGTACCCCGTTATAAAATGCCAGCGACCGCTCCAGATCGGCAACCAGCAAGCTGGCATGCAGGATTTTTCCTATTTCAAGTTGCATCGGAACGCCCATAAAATGTTAGCAGTAAACAAAATACCTTTATCATTTGGCAGTGCCTGGTACCATAAAAATGGACGAGAAACTATCCTGAGCTTCATGCATCCAGTTAAGAATCAGTATGAGACAGATTAAGAAAAATGAACATCATTAAAAATACCCTGGAAGGCCTGACCCGCCAAGAGCTTCTTGAATGGGCCGGCAGCAAAATCTACCATCGCGGCGAAGATTACGTGAGACATGTTTCGCAGTTATCGCGCACCGAGAATGGCGCACTGGCCGCCTGGGTCTCGGGCAGCGATCGGTACGCGACCTCGGTCAGCCGTCAGGATGGCGGCGAGCTTCATTTCGACTGCAGCTGTCCCTATGATGGCTGGGGACCCTGCAAACATGTGATAGCAGTTCTGCTGGCAGCTATCGCACAGCAGCAGCAAAACAAGGCAATTCCCTTGCTCGATCCAGAAGATGACTTATTCATCTTGTTGTTTGACGACAGCGAAGAATGGACAGGGGCGGACAATGATGATCCCGATACGTACCTCACTTCCGGAAAGGATACCCAGAACAGAATGGCTGACATTGCATCCTTCCTGTCCGGAAAAAGCCCCGAGGCGTTACTGGCTCTGGTCATTGATCTAGCAAACAAGTATCCAGGCGTTGCCCGTCAAATCCGCGATGCTGCGCAGCTGGAGACAGGGCATATCGATAAAGTCATCCGGGCATTACGGAAAGATATTTTAAGGCTGACCGCCGAAGAAGCATGGTTCGATTCCTGGAGAGGAAGGGGGGATCTCCCCGACTATTCCCCCATCGAACAGCAGTTCCAGATGCTGCTTGACAGCGGATATCCCGATGCAGTGCTGACGCTGGGCGAAGTGCTCTGGAAAGAAGGGAAAGAGCAGGTCGAGCAATCCCATGACGAAGGCGAAACAGCCATGGCCATTGCCGCTTGCTTGGATGTTGTCCTGCAAGCGTTGCCCCTGACCTCGCTGATGCCATCGGAGCAATTACTGTGGTTGATCAGGCATGGACTCGAAGATGAATTCGACTTGCTGACAAACACGGATGAAATTCTGAACGATAGCCGCTACACGGAAGTGCACTGGCATGAAGTTGCCACAGCACTTGAAAAGCAATTAGCGCAAACGCAGCCGCGGCCGGAAGATTTTCAGACAACTTATCATCGCACACAATTCATCAGATTGCTATGTGATGCCTACGCCAGAAGCGGGCAGCAACAACAGGTTATCCCGCTTCTGGAGCAGGAAGCAGATCGCACCAAGGATTACCAGGCCCTGGTCGAAGCATTGCTTGAAACCGGAGAGCAAGACCGGGCCCGGCAATGGTGCATACATGGGTTCAACAAAACCATCCGACATGCGCCTGGCATTGCCAGGCACCTGCAACAGCAACTGAGGCAGCTGGCCGAGGAAACAGGGCAATTCGATCTGGCAGCAGCCTATTGGGCCGAGAGTTTCTTTGCCCAGCCCTCGAAGGAGAATTACGTCAAACTTCGCGAGGCCGCTACCAAGGCCAATTCATGGCCCGCAGTACGGGACGGAATTCTCGGCTTTCTACAGACCGGCCAGCGCCCCATCATCGGCGATCAAACCCAGATCACCTGGCCGCTTCCGGAACCCGAAGCGACAGTTCCCAAATCCGGCAATCTGAGAGCAGGAAGCTTCCCGGACCATAATGCATTGATCGAAATCGCCCTACTTGAAGAGCGTCATGACGATGCCATCGCGCATTACCAGCCATTGATCAAGACCCAGTATCGAAGCTGGGGAATTGATCAGGTACTGGCCCAAGCCGTCAAAGCAAGCCACCCCGCCATTTCGCTGCAGATCTGGCAATCGATCGTTGACCGCTTGATCGGCCAGACCAAACCCAAGGCATATCAAGAAGCAGCCACCTACTTGCGGCAGATGCGTAAGGTTTACCAAGAAACCCATCAACCAGAGAACTGGAAAGGATTGATTACACGCCTGCGCACAGAACATAAAGCCAAGCGGCGTCTGATGGAAGTATTGGATATGCTGGAAAAAAGCTAAATGCGGGAACCACGAATGTACACGAATGAACACTAATACTGGCTGAGAGGCTTATGGAGGTGGCCCAGCCGGGGTGGACGGGTGCGGGTGATTGCTGATGAGGGTCAAAATTTGAAGGTGCGCAAACGCACCGCGCTCTGCCAGCACTGGATGGCTTCGTGGCCCCGCTTGGGCAGAGCGCTTCAGATATCGGCCGCTGTTTTCCCCAACCGGAACCAGAGTGCATACAACGCCGGGACGAACAGCAGGGTAATGACAGTACCCACCAGCACGCCACCGATGAGCACGTAGGCGAGTGGCCCCCAGAAGCTGTCCAGGGTCAGCGGGATGAAAGCGAAGGCGGCGGCCAGGGCGGTCAGCACTACTGGCCGTGCCCGCCGGACAGCTGCTTCGACGACTGCCGGCCAGGCTTCCATGCCTGCCGCGAAGTTGTCCTGCACCTGCTGGGTCAGGATCATGGTGTTGCGCATCAGGATGCCCGCCAGGCCGATCAAGCCCAGCAGGGCGACAAAACCGAATGGCTGGTCGAACAGCAATAACGCTGCCACCGCGCCGATCAGCCCCAGGGGGGCAGTCGCCACCACAATGAAAGTGCCGGAGAAGGCACGCATCTGCAGCATGATGAAAATCAGCATCAGGGCAACCATCAACGGTTGCAGTTTCTGGATCGAGGCATCGGCTTTGCCGGATTCCTCCACGGAACCGGCGATGTCAATGCGGTAATCCTCGGGCAATTGGCTGCGCACCGTTGCCAGCTGCCGCCAGACGGCCATGGTCACATCCGGCGCCTGGGCGCCCTGCACATCGGCCAGCACGGCCAGCGAGCGCTCGCGGTTGTAGCGCTTGATCACGGGCTCTTCATAATGTACCGTCAATTGGCCCAGCTGCGCCAGGGCAACCTTGCGCCCGTCCTGGGTCCTGATTTCCAGGTCGTAGGGCAAGGGCATGACATGGCGCTGACCGCGGGCGCGCACTTCCACGGTGCGGATATCCTGGCGCAGTTCGGTTACCGGCACCCCATCAAGCTGGAATTGCAATTGTTGCGCGACATCGCGTGGCGTGAGTCCCATCAACCGCAGGCGCTCGGGATCCATCACCAGCTGCCATACCGGGGCGCGCTCGTCCCATTCAAGATGGGGATCGAGCGTGTTCGGGTGCGCCGCGATCACCCGGCGTACCTGGTGCGCGATCTCGCGCAGTGTGGCCGGATCGGGGCCGATGATGCGAAAGCTCACTGGCCAGATCACAGGCGGTCCGAACAGCAGCTGGGTCACCCGCACCCGGGCCTCGGGAAATTCGCCCGCGTCGATATGTCGCTGCAGTTGCGCCATGATTTGGTCGCGGGCATCGGCATCCTCCCCGATTGCAATGATCTTGGCAAAAGCCGGATTGGGCAGTTCCGGATTGGCGGAGATGAAGAAGCGCGGGGCACCGGCACCGATAAAGCTCGACAGCGTCTTGACTTCAGGCATGGCGGCCAGAATGGCTTCAATTTTTCTGGCGGTGGCATCGGTCGCGCCAATCGCGCTGCCTTGCGGCAGATAGATATCGACCAGCACCTCAGGCCGGTCGGAACCCGGGAAGAACTGCTTTTGCACCAGCAAGGCCATGCCGGCAATGCTCAGCCCCAGCAGCACCACAGTGGTCGCCACCACCGTCTTGCGGTGCCGCACACAGGCAGTGATGAGCGCGCGCAGCCACCGGTACGGCCGGGTGGCATATAACGATCCATTGGCGTGCGCGTGGGCCTTGAAGTCGGGCAGCAATTTCACCCCGAGATACGGCGTGAACGTCACGGCCACCAGCCAGGAAAGAATCAGCGCGAAAGCCAGCACCCAGAAGATGTTGCCCGCGTATTCGCCGACACCCGACTGCGCGAAACCGATCGGCACAAAGCCGGCAACGGTCACCAGTGTGCCAAACAGCATCGGCGCGG
The DNA here is from genome assembly GCF_050584665.1 of Nitrosomonas sp. ANs5. NCBI lineage: Bacteria > Pseudomonadati > Pseudomonadota > Betaproteobacteria > Nitrosomonadales > Nitrosomonadaceae > Nitrosomonas > Nitrosomonas sp. ANs5. The sequence continues at coordinate 3,216 of NZ_JBEUDO010000050.1, read as the reverse complement.
CAGTGATGTTCCAGGCATAGCCAGCCGCCCGCACCCGGTCCCAGCCTTCTTCCATCTTGACGATCATCATCTCGATGGCGATGATCGCATCGTCCACCAGCAGGCCGAGCGCGATGATCAGGGCGCCGAGCGTGATGCGATCGAGATTGATGCCGGCCATTTTCATCAACAGGAACGTCAGCCCGAGCGTGATCGGAATGGCAATGCCCACCACCAGACCGGCCTTCAGGCCGATGGCGAGAATACTCACCCCCATCACCACCGCCACCGCAACCAGAAACTTCACCTGAAACAGGTTGACCGCCGCCACTATCGCATCCATTTGGTTGGTCAATGGCAGCAGGTTCATGCCCAGTGGCAGACGGCCTTGCTCGCGCGTGACGAAGGCTGCCAGACGATCGCCGAAGTCGAGACCGTTTTCCCCTTTGCGCATCACGACCCCCAGCAGCACCGCATCCTGGCCATGGGCGCGCACCAGATAGCTGGGCGGATCCTCCACACCATGGCGGATAGTCGCCAGATCGGACAGCTGCAGCAACCGCTCGCCCACTCGGATCGGCACCGCTGCCAGCCGCTCCGGATCGGACAGATCGGCATCGACCCGCAAATATGCGCGCGGGCCGGCCAGATCGAGAAAGCCAGCCGGCATCAACTGATTGTTGGCCTCGATGGCATCGAAGATCACCTGTGGCGAAATGCCAAGATTCGCCAAGCGTGCCAGATCGAACTCGACGAACACGCGTTCGCTGCGCTCGCCCAGAATGAGTGCCTTCTGAATGCCTTCGACCCGTTGCAGGCGGTCACGAATCGCCTCGGCCTCACGCGTCAGCGTCCGCAGCGGCAACCCCGGCGCGGTCAGCGCTATCAGGGAAAAATAGACATCCGAGAAATCATCGTTGATGATCGGCCCGATCACCCCCTGGGGCAGGCTGGGCGCTTCATCCTGCATGCGCTTGCGTACCTGGTAGAGCAATTCGGGAATCCGCGCGCTGGGCGTGTAGTCATGAAACTCGACCTGCAGGTCAGCCCGCCCGGGACGGATGGTGGTTTCGATGCGATAGAGATTTTCGACTTCCTGGATACGCTTCTCCAGGCGGTCGACGACCTGCAGCTGCAGCTGCTCGGTGGTCGCCCCCGGCCAGATGGCGGAAACCACCATCACCCGTACCGTAAAAGCCGGATCCTCGGCGCGGCCGAGCGACAGGAAGGCATAAATACCGGCCAGCACCGACAGCAGGATAAAAAACAGCGTGACCGCGCGCTCGCGGACCGCCAGAGCAGATAGATTGGGGAAATTCATTGTCAGCGCGCTCTGACCGGCATGCCGGGCGTCAGCAAATGTGTGCCGAGTGCGATGATTCTTGTACCGGCTGGCAAATTGACCCGAATCCGCGCCTGCTCGGCAGTGAGCGCCACCACTTCAACCGTCACCGGCTGGGCGCGGCCTTCGAGCACTCGCCAAATACGCGCGCCGTTGCTGCGTTCATCCAGCGCGCCCAGGGGCACGGCCAGCACACCGGTTTCGCTTGCCTCATCCTGTAGAGCAACCTGGACAACTTTTCCCAACGGAAAACCGGCCTCCATGCCCATCACACGGTAACGGGCACGCCAGCTGCGGCTGACCGGATCGGCAGCACCGGCAACTTCGCGCAATGCAAGCCGGACGGCGTCACCGTTGGCCAGATGTACATGGCCCGTAGCGGGCGGTTGGCTGCCATCAGGCAGAAAAACCTCGATTTCGCGCTCACCCGCTTGTGCCAGTGTGGCCACTGCTTCGCCTGGACTGACCACCTGACCGGGTTCGCCACTGACTTCGATCAGCACGCCAGCCTGCGCAGCTTGCAGCTCGGCATAAGCGCGCGCATTGCGGGCCTGGGCAAGGTGGGCCTGTGCGGCAGTGCGCCGGCTGGCGGCATCACGCGCCGCGAGCTCAAAACGCTCCAATGCCTGCAGGCTGATGAAATCCCGTTCCACCAGCTGACGATGACGCTTGAGTTCACTGGCCGCTGTTACCAGCGCGGCATCGGTAGCGGCCAGCTCGGCCGCAGCGGCCCGCGCCGCCTGATCGAGATCGCGCGGATCGAGACTGAACAGCAATTGTCCGGCCGTCACGCGCTGCCCGGCATCGACATGACGGGCCAGGATACGGCCACCAACCTGGAAAGCGAGCGGAATCTCATGACGCGCCCGTACCGTACCGGAAAAAACACGGAGCGGCTGGCCATCTGGCTGGAGGGCAACAGTCTTTACCCAGGGCGGTTGTTTCTGTGTCAGCGGATCGACATCGCTTTGAGCGCACGCACCGAGCATCAGCATGACCAGCAACAGCAGTGTGGTTAAATTCAACATGGGAGTGAGCCCCGGAAAGGGGCATGATATTATTGAACGCGATCGTACAATAATTCACGGGCACAAACAATGTCGACAAAAGAACGGGCAGGGCGGCCAGTCGATCACAGCAAGGACCAGGCCATTTTTGCAGCCGCACGCATGCTGTTGTTCAGACATGGGCCCGGGGGCATATCGGTGGAAGCGGTCGCCCGGCTGGCCGAAGTATCCAAGGTAACCGTCTATCGCCGCTACGCCAACCGCGAAGCGCTGATCGATGCAGTCATCAGTCAGCAAGCCGATCATATGGCAGCCAGCCTTTCCATTGCGCCGGACAGCCAGAGCAATGCGCAGGCGGCGCTCACGACCTTCGGCACCCGCCTGCTGACCTTTCTCCTGAGCGAGGAACATCTCGACTTCATGCGCGCCCTGCGCGGCGCGACCGAATTCCCGGCCGACGCGATGCGAAAAATCTATCGCAGCGGCCCCCAGACCACCCTGGACAAACTGACAGACTGGATGCGGCGCGCCCACCATGCCGGACTGGCAAATTTCAGCCAGCCGGAAAGAAGCGCGGAACTCCTGCTCGGCATGCTGATGGGCCTCGACCTCGTCCGCGCCCTCTATGGTGAACCCAGCCAGCGCGACAGCCAGAATATCGCGCAGCATGTCGATTGGGTGGTGGCTACATTTTTGCAGCTGCATTGAGGCATGATCAGCGCCGGGAATAAAATTGCCAGCCGGGCAACATAAATCGCGCCGAAACGATCTGGAAATCGTTGATTATACGAATATTCCGAAAAGCCACGCTGTAACATAAAACCCATCATGGTTTTATGACAGACAATTATCAGCATCAAAACGCACAATCAACAGCGTCTTCAAGCA
>NZ_JBEUDO010000005.1:0-100117 GCF_050584665.1 Nitrosomonas sp. ANs5 | reverse complement strand
GACTATTCGCCTCAAATGATCGAAAAATCCCGCTCAACCAGCCTCGCCCTCGCTACGATCGCTATTCTCGGACAGCCTCCTAGCCAGCAGCACCACAGTTCCAACCCGCGTAAAAGTTTTATGTTAGCAAACTCACACCCCACCACCCCAACAATTCGCGCCAATTGGCCTCCTTCACTGCCCAACTGTTGCCAAATGCCCACACTCACCCTTCACGGTTTTGATTTAAACCAAGAATGATTAAGCAGTCACGCGCACATCGGTTGAGTTTGGTCATGTGGCAAGGTGAAGCCTTTGCTGCCCTGTGACCGGGATTGAGGGAACCACGAATGAACACGAATGCTTTGGCAGTAAAACCCAAATTGATCGGCTAGTCCAATTATGGTTAAACACGATCAAATTGATTTTCATTATTCGTGTGCATAGCCGGTGCACAAGTGCATCCGCCCTCCATCAACCGCCACCGGCCGTGAATAACCACGAATGGACACGAAGACACACGAATGATTGAGTGGTGATGCTCGCAGGGGTCGGGTTTTGTCATGTGGCGGGGTGAAGGGGTGATAACCGGCCCAATTACGGTTAAACACAACCGAAGTGGTTTCACATATGAAGCACTCAAACAGTGGTCGGCTGAATGTCTATCATCCGTTGCACAAGTCGTATCTGATGGTCTGGGGTGTTGCGGGGCTGTTACGCATACAGCCGCGCAGCATGAGTGCCATATTGTGGGAAGTGGCAAATCTGCTGTGTAGCGTGCCGAGTTTTGCTGGGTCAATACGCGCCTAGTACTCCGTACCGTCAATTAGCTTACAAATGAAATCGATGGATTCGCCTGCCAGGCTAGGAGGCTGTCCGAGAATAGCGATCGTAGCGAGGGCGAGGCTGGTTGAGTTGAATTTTTCGATCATTTGAGGCGAATAGTTGTTCTATTCAACGAAAAGGATCGGAAAATCCGGCCAATCAGGCTCGTCCGCAGTAGATCAGTCTATTCTCGGACAGCCTCCTAGGCGCAAACCGCAGTCATAGCCGTAGCTATGGCAAGGATTTGCAACAACGCATGACAGGCGAAGGCGCGATTTCATGTAAGCGGTTTGGCGGAACGGAGTACTATATTCCGGAAACGATGAAATCCAATGCAGCAACGATTTCAGATCGATACTGAGAAAGATCGCCGATTTCCTCTCCCAGAAATTTCCTGTCTATCCCTGCGATTTGCTGTGTGAGCGCAATAAAAGATTTATTTTCTATTTCCAGAATTGGGCATAACTTTGTAATGGCTGCTTTTCCCGCAAGATCGGCCGGACAAAGTGGAATAACAATAGTGGTTCGCAGGCTATCGAGTACATTGGATTGGATATCCAAAAGATAAGGATAGATTCTCCTGGTTACATTATTTGGGTTTTCATAAACCCTGAACTGAGCCATTAAAAATTTCTCAGATCATCGCTAAAGATTCCATGTTCCTCAACCAACTGGTTATAGGTTTCGATAGCAATCTTGTTTTGCGCCTTCCAAAGTTCACGCTGTCTGGCGTTCACCAATTCAGTCAGAGCCGCTTCCAGTGTTGCTGACAGATTAATCTTCAGCTCTTTGGCCTTGGCAAGCAAATCGCTGTTTATACTGACATTTACAGGCTTTTTTGCGGCTCGTACGTCAAAAAATGCATTCATGCGCATATCTCCCGTGCTTTTTATCCACATATACTATGCGCATTATAACTATGCTGCAAGAGATAATTTGCAAGCCCGGTAGGGTGCACCTGTGCACCATCAAACACCCGGTCCGCAGCGGCCCTTTTCCACACAGCAAAAGCCGGTGCACAAGTGCACCCTACGCCTGCAATTCAAACCACGAATGGACACCAATGAATTGGTGGCGATGCGCGCAGGGGTTGTGTCATATGGCGGAGTGAAGACGTGATAACCGGCCCAATCACGGTTGAAACACAATCGAAGCGGTTTTCATCATTCGTGTCTATTCGTGTCCATTCGTGGTTCGAATTATCGTTTCTCCCTATGTGGCGATTGACTGGCAATCGCCTGGGTTTGACGGTGCACAGGTGCACCCTACTATCTTTGCCTGGTTGCGGGTGGAACACAATCGAAGCGGTTTTCATCATTCGTGTCTATTCGTGTCCATTCGTGGTTAGAGATTTTAGCCATGATTTGAAATCAAAATGCCGAGGAAGGGGGGTTTTATTGGGGTGTTTGGTTGTTTGGGGGTGGAAAAATTTTTTGGGTGGGGTGTCGATTTTGCTAAATATTTTTCCGGGCGATCCGATTACTGCTCTCAACGGCGGTTCAAAAGCCAATCAGTATCGAAGGCGGAACCCACGTTTGTGGCACTGGCGCCACGACTTTTTAATGAAAGTACATTTACACTCTGAAGGAGACACAACATGGCACAAGTCATCAACACCAACATTGCTTCATTGAACGCGCAGCGCAATCTCAATAATTCGCAGAGCGCACTGAATACCGCGCTGGAGCGGTTGTCCACCGGGCTGCGCATCAACAGCGCCAAGGACGATGCGGCCGGGCTGGCGATTTCCGAGCGCATGACCTCGCAAATCCGCGGCCTCAACCAAGCAGCACGCAACGCCAACGACGGCATTTCGCTCGCCCAGACCGCCGAGGGCGCACTCCAGGAAATCGGCAACAACCTGCAGCGGGTGCGCGAGCTGGCGGTGCAATCGGCCAACGCCACCAATTCCGCCAGCGACCGCGCCGCCCTGCAGGCGGAAGCCGCGCAGCTGATCGCGGAAATCTCACGGGTTGCCGACAACACCCAGTTCAACGGCCTCAACCTGCTCGATGGCTCGTTCGCCAGCCAGAGCTTCCAGATCGGCGCCAACGCCAACCAGACCATCAATGTCGCATCGATCGGTGATGCACGCGCAACCGCACTGGGGCAACACACGCTCGGGGCAGATGGCACTGTCATGGGTATGGTCGTTACTGGCTCCACAGACAACGGGATTGCAGTAGAAGCCGATCTCACGCTGGCTACCGATAAAGGCACCGTCGGCAATATTGGCTACGCTCAACACGCAAGCGCCGCAGATATTGCAGCCGCCATCAACACTGCCGCCTCCGGCATTGGCATCACTGCCACCGCCAGCAACAGCGCAACACTTGGTGGCCTAGATACAGATGGAACAATAGGATTCGATTTAAATGGAGAAACGATTTCCGTTACGATTGGCGACGTCAACGATCTCAGCGCACTGGCTGCCGCCATCAATGGGGTATCTTCTGCCACAGGCGTCACCGCTTCCTTCGCCGATCCCAGCGACAAATCCAGCCTGGTTCTGAGCACCACCGATGGGCGCGACATTGCAATTGATACTTTTACTCATGATGGTGGTGGTAATGAGGAGATAGATTTCAGTGGTCAAACATTAGATATTGGTGGTACTGTTACAGCAGTCAAGGTTGGCACGATCGAATTGACCAGCACCCAGGGCCAAATCAACGTGGCCAACGCCAATCCTGACGTATTCACCACTACCGTCAGCGCTTTCCAATCAGTCTCCCTGCTGGATCTTTCGAACTCAGCCGGCGCTCAGAGCGCACTGTCGGTACTCGATGCGGCACTGAGTCAGATCAATAGCTCGCGCGGTGATCTCGGCGCGTTGCAGAACCGCTTCTCTTCCATCATCGCCAGCCTGCAAACCACGGCCGAGAACCTGTCCGCCTCGCGCAGCCGGATTCTGGATGCGGATTTTGCAGCCGAGACCGCCAACATGACGCGCGGCCAAATCATGCAGCAGGCCGGGGTCGCGATCCTGGCGCAGGCCAATGCCTTGCCCAACAACGTGTTGTCGCTGTTGAGATAAGTCCCAGCCGTCATTCGCCCGGTAGCGCGCTAGCAAGCACCGCGCCACCGGGCGTGATCCAGAAGGAGAATAACCATGTCCATCAGTCCCGTCAGCGGGGGCAGTGAACTGCTCACCGCCACGCCCGCCCAGACCCCCCCGATGGCCCAGCAGCCCCCTGCCCCTGCGCGCGCGCAGCCAGAGCAGGAAGCAGGCGCGGAAACGGCAATGCAGGTGCAGCAGGCGGTCGCGCAGATTCAGCAGTTCACCCAGGCGCTGGCGCGCAATCTGCAGTTTTCGGTCGATGAGGAAACCGGCAAGTCGGTGGTGCGGGTGATCGATGTCCAGACCCGTGAAATCATCCGCCAGATTCCCTCGGAAGAAGCGATTCAAATCGCGCGCACGCTCGACAAGGTGCAGGGCCTGCTGTTCAACGACCAGGCTTAGTCAGCCGCGTCAGTCATTTTTGAACGGTGTATCGTTTCATTACTTACAGGATTTCTCATGCTTTCTTCACCAGGTATCGGCTCGGGGCTGGATGTCCACAGCATCATCGGGCAATTGATGCGCGTGGAACAGCGGCCGCTGGCCGCGCTGGCCATGCGCGAAGCCAAACAGCAGGCGCAGTTGAGCGCCTATGGCAGCCTCAAGGGCGCGCTGTCCAGCCTGCAGAGCAGTGCCCAGGCGCTGGCCAAGTCCACCACTTTCACCGGCTTTCGGGCCAGCCTGGCCGATGGCTCGCTGGCAAGCGTGAGCGCTGCCGCCGGGGCGGCCGCGGGCAAGCACGAAATCGAGGTGCTGACCCTCGCCCAAAGCCAGAAAATCGCCTCGGCGCCGTTCGAAACCAGCGCCACCGCGCTCGGCAGCGGCACGCTCACGCTCACTTTCGGCAAGTATGAGGACGACGGCACCTTCACCGCCAACCCGGCCGAGGCCGTGCGCACGATTAGCATCGGCGCGGAACAGTCCTCGGTGGCCGGGGTGCGCGATGCCATCAACGCCGCCGACGCCGGTGTGACAGCCAGCCTGGTGCACGACGGCAGCGGCTACCGGCTGGTGATCGCCGCCGATGAAACCGGCCTCAGCCATGCCATGCAGATCACGGTCAGCGATGATGATGGCAATGATACCGACAATGCCGGATTGTCCAAGCTGGCCTATGATGCCTCGACCGGCGGGGTTGCCCATTTGACGGAAACGGTCGCGGCGCGCAACGCCACGCTGACTATCGACGGCATTCTGATCAGCAAGGCCGCCAATACCATTTCCGACGCGCTCGAAGGCGTCACGCTCACACTGCGCAAGGCCGACCCGGGCAACCCGGCCAGCCTGACAATCGCGCGCGACAGCGCCAGCGCCCAGGCGGCGGTGGAGGCCTTCATCAAAGGCTTCAATGAACTGCATCAGACCCTGCGCAATCTGTCCAATTATGATGCCACCAACCAGCAGGCTTCGGTCCTGACCGGCGATTCGACCCTGCGGGCGGTGCAGACCCAGATGCGCCGTTTGCTGGGGAGCGAATTTCCGGCCGCCCACGGCGATTTTTCCCTGCTGACGCAAATCGGCATCGGTTTCCAGAAAGATGGTTCGCTGGCGCTCGACAGCAGCCGTTTCAGCGCCGGCCTGGCAGAAGCGCCGGAGGCTGTCACCGCCCTGCTCACCGAACAATTCGCACCCGGCCTCAACCGGCTGATCGACGGCATGCTGCAAAGCGACGGCCTGATCAACAGCCGCATGGATGGCATCAAGACCAGCATCAAGACCCTCGACAACCAGCGCGAGGCCATCGGCCGCCGGCTGGAAGACACGGAACGGCGCCTGCGCGCGCAATTCGCCGCGCTGGATACGATGCTTGCCAACATGAGCCAGACCAGCAATTTCTTGCAGCAACAATTGGCCAATCTGCCCAAGATCGGCGACAAATAACGATTGATGGGCCGCTGGCCACTCATACCACAACAGAATAGGAGAATTCATGTTCACATCATCCTCGCAGGCCATCAACAGCTATCAGCGTATCGGTGTGGAATCGGGTGTGGCGGCCGCCGACCCGCACAAGCTGATCCTGATGCTGTTCGAAGGCGCGCAGCAGGCGCTCAGCCGCAGCAAGCTCTACATGCGCCAGAACGAAATCGCCGCCAAGGGGGAAATGATCTCCAAGGCAATTCTGATCATCGACCATGGCCTCAAGGCCAGCCTCGACCGCAATACCGGCGGCGCACTGGCCGATAATCTGCACCAGCTGTACGACTACATGACCCAACGCTTGCTGCTGGCGAACCTGCACAACGACCCTGCCATTATCGAAGAAGTCAGCCAATTGCTGGGCGAGCTGCACACAGCCTGGCAGGCGATCGGCCAACAGCCCGCCCGCCCGCCCGCCTCCCCCCTCACAACCGGAGCCGACCAGACACGATGAGTGCATACCATTCCGGCCAGCAAGCAGCACCCGCGATGCAGGGCGAGCAGGTGATCGCCATTTATGAAGAAATACTGGCGATCGTCGGGCAGATGCTCGATGACGCGAAAGCGAACGACTGGGACGGCCTGGTGGCGCGCGAACACGCCTGCAAGCAGCTGATTGAGCAGCTGATGGCGCATGATACGCTATCGCAATTGGATGCCGCGCAGCAGAAAAAAAAAGTCACCCTCATCCGGCAGATACTCGCACTGGACGCAGAAATCCGCACCCTCACCGAACCCCGCCTCACGGATTTGCAAAACCTGCTGTCCAACTGCAACCGCAAACGGCTGCTGGACCAAACCTACCAGCCCGATCAAGAATAACCCCCGGGCGGGTCCCCCACCCGGCCAAGCAACCTTTATATGCATGAACCGGTGATTACAAACCGAACCACGAATGGACACCAATTCACACGAATGATGAAAATCAATTCATGCGAGCGCTGCCACTGAATTATTCGTATTTATTCGTGTCCATTCGTGGTTCCCCCAGGCGTAGGGTGCACTTGTGCACCGGCTTTTGCTGTGTGAAAAAGAGCTGCTGGGGGCCGGGTGTGTGACGGTGCACAGGTGCACCCTACGGCCAAAACCACGAATGCACACGAATTAACACGAATGATGAAAATCAATCCATGCGAGCGCTGCCACCGAATCACGGTTATCACGCAGCTGCCCCGCCACATGACAAAACTCAACACATGTGAGCGTCGACGCTCAAACATTCGTGTCTATTCGTGTCCATTCGTGGTTCCCCCAGCCACCCCTGCTCTGTTGTAAAGTCTTTTCCATTTGTTCCGATATTCCTATAGGCTTGCAAAGCGCCTCTGGGACGTTTTCGGGGGCGCATGCGGGTTATGGCAATGCAGCCGGATGGATGGATCGGGCTGGCATTTTTTGGGTTTGTACCGCCATGCAGTCCTTTCATATATATAAGACCTAACAGGAGTTGATGGTGATTCCCTTTCCTGTCAAACCGGTGGCGATTCCGGCCGTTCTGCTGGGGGATGTCGGGCCGGTCAAGCCGGTCAGCCCGGCGCAGGCTGCGCCGGATGCCGTTCAGCCGGACCCGTCCACTTTCGTTCCGGGCCAGAAATATGTGGCGCGGGTCGAGGCGCGGTTGAGTAATGGTTTATCGGCCGTTAGCATCGAAGGCAAGTTGCTGCATATGCGGTTGCCTGCTGCGGCCACGCCTGGCAGTCAGCTGGAGCTGACCTTGATCACGCATGCACCGCGCTTGAAATTTCTGCTGCCCGGCCATCCGGCCGGTGGCGACAATCCGGCGACGTTCAGCAGCATCGGCAAGTTTATTTCGCAGTTGCTCAGCCAGGTGTCGTCGTCCTTCAGGCCGGTCGTGAAAAGCCCCGCACCGCTGTTGCCGGCACCGCCGACCAGCAGCACGCAGTTGCCGCAACCGCTCCAGCAGGCCGTGACCCAAAGCGGATTGTTTTATGAAGCCCATCTGGCCAACTGGATCGGCGGCAAAACCAGCTTGCAACAGATCCGCCAGGAACCGCAAGGCAGGCTAGCGCCGCTCGTGACGGCGGGCGAGGCGGCGGGCAGCTCGCCGGTCGCATCGCAAACCCTGCCGCTGGTACAGCACCAGCTGCAGGTGCTGGAAACCGGCTTGATACAATGGCGGGGCGAAATATGGCCCAATCAGACTATGGAATGGGACATTGCCGAACACCCGCCGGAGCACGCTGCCAATGAACCCGCAGACAGCGCATCCCGCTGGCAGACTCGGGTGCACTTCCAGCTGCCGAAGTTGGGTGCGATCACTGCCTTGCTGACCATTGACCGGCAAGGCGTGCAAATCAAGCTGGATACCGGCGCACCGGCGGCCGCAGCCTACCTCGATCAGGCGCGCGCCGCACTGGCTACTGCCATGCAGGCAGCCGGATTATCCGTTCAAACTCTGGAAATACAGCAAGATGACGCATCCCAAACCGGCCAACCAGACTAACCTCCCCGCCCTGACTGATCAGCCCCCGTCCCAGAACGCGGTCGCGCTGACCTATCGCGACGGCATGCGTGCGCCCAAGGTGGTCGCCAAGGGACGGGGGCTGGTCGCCGAGGAAATCATCCGGCGCGCGCAGGAAGCCGGTGTCTATGTGCATGAATCCAAGGAATTGGTGGCGCTGCTGATGCAAATCGACCTGGATGACCGCATCCCGCCGGAATTGTACGTCGCCGTGGCCGAGCTGCTGGCCTGGCTCTATCGTCTGGAGGCTGGCCTGGAGCAGTAATTCTGGCATCATGAGCCAGCCGCCATACAGAAAAAGTAAGGCCGTTAGTGCCCCGCGAGCGGTATTGTGGGAACCACGAATGGACACGAATATACACGAATGATTTAGCGGCAACGCTCACATAGGTTGAGTTTTGTCATGCAGCAGGGCAAATACGTGATAACAGGCCAAATTACGATTGAAATGCAATCGAAGTGGTTTTCCATTATTCGTGTGTATTCGTGTCCATTCGCGGTTCGAATCGACAAGGTAACTCTCCCGGCAGTGCTCTGGAGTGCTTCGGTGGAAGGCAGCTCGCACAGTCAAATACACCGACCATCCTCAGCATGCCGCCGCACGGGAAAAGCCGGTGCACAGGCGCACCCTACCAGGTGGCCCGCTCCAGCTCATGCACGAACTCAACCAGCCCTTTATTCGCGTGCATTCGTGTCCATTCGTGGTTCGAATCAACCAGGCAGCTCGCAAAGATGGCGGTGGCGGTTGTTCAGTTGTCAGAGTTCGTCATCGCTGGTAAATTGGCGCATTTGCTGTTCAAGCCGGGTGATGTAGCGTTGTATCAGCGCACGGGATTTTTCGGGTAATTCTATGAATTCACAGCCGGCGCGCTGGGAAGCGTCGCCATTCTTGAGGAGGGTGGTATAGATGCTCCTGACCTGAATGGTGGTCACGATGATGCCAAATTGCGGCAGGTCGATCTGGCAATTTTCGAATACTGTGCCGGGAGTCAGCTTGAGCTCGGCATGTGAATCGATCAATGCCATGCCACCGCAACTGATATCTGACAGATTGAACAGAGCGGTTTCCTTTCCCTTTTTTTGAGGCAGCGGTATGCTGCAGGTCGCTGAATTGGTAATGGGTGTCATAATTCGATAGAAATTTCGTCTTTGTATCCGTAGCAGGCTGGCGGGTATGTCCACCCTGAATGCGGCGCGGCCTTCAAATTGCACCATTGTCAAATTGTTGCAATGGAATTCGATCCTGATCCGTTTCTGGGTGGTGACACAGCGCAGACTGCCCACTCTTTGCGCCAATTGATTGATGATTTCATCGGCACCATAATCCATTATCAGCATCTTCTTGACCGGATCCACCGCCAGAATAGTAGACAGAATAAATTGTTTGCTGCGTTCAAGATGGAGTGTAATGGCCGATTTTTCCTCCATAATGGCGTTCAGAATGAACTGAATTTCGATCGGGGAAGCGACACTGAATGCCTCTTCCTCCTGGTCTGATTCCAAAGTGGAAGATTTTGTCATTTTGGAATGCGATTGAAGTGCGCTCATAATTTTCCTTGTTTACCGGGATGTAAAGTTTTCACACCTGCATATTCATGATTTCCTGGTATGCGGTTACCAGACGGTTACGCACCTGGATCATGGACTGGAACGAAATATTCGCTTTTTGCAGAGAAATCATCACTTCATGCAACTCAATATCCGATTTACCCTGGACGAATGACTCGCTCATTTGGCCGGCAGTCTGCTGCACGGTATTGACCTGATCGACCGCCGATTTGAGCAACTGGCCAAAATCAGCATGGGCGGGCGCCATCGTCGCCTGCTGCGTGTGAGGGTTGCCGGCCGCCTGCTCGGAAGCCGATTTGAGTTGGGTGAGAAGCTGGTTGATGCCAGTCAGTGAGTCCATGTTGTCTCCGATTGCTTTCAACACTGGGCGAGCCGGTATTGTTGCAGTTTGTAACGCAGGGTACGCTCGGATATGCCGAGCCTCTGTACGGCCAGTTTGCGCGAGCCATTGACGGCCGCCAGCGTTTGCAAAATATGCTCACGTTCCAGCGACTTGATGTCGCGCAAGGGTGTAGGGTTAGGGACGCTGGGGGTCTTGACCGCCGCTGCGGCTTGATCGGGCGAACGGGCCGGCAGATTCAAATGGACCGCCTCGATCTCGCCAGAGGCCAGAATCATGGCGCGCTGGATCACATTCTCCAGCTCGCGCACGTTGCCCGGCCAGGCATATTGCTGCAGGCACTCGACTGCGGGCTGGGTCAATGTGCAACGGGCCGGATGGCTCTGCATCGCCTGATCAAGAAAACGTTGCGCCAGCGGCACGATATCCTGCGGGCGCTCGCGCAGGGGCGGTATTTCCAGCGGAAAGACATTCAACCGGTAGTAAAGATCTTCGCGGAATTCACCTGCATGCACCTGTTCGAGCATATTGCGGTTGGAAGTGGCAATCAGGCGGATATCCAGTTTCACGGGCTTGCGCCCCCCGATCCGCTCCACCTCACGTTCCTGCAGCACGCGCAATAGTTTCGCCTGCAGGCCCAGCGGCATTTCCGAAATCTCGTCGAGCAACAAAGTGCCGCCCTCCGCTTGTTCGAATTTACCGGCCTGGGATTGCATCGCGCCGGTAAAAGCGCCCTTCTCGTAGCCAAAGAGCGTGGCTTCGAGCAGGTTCTCGGGAATGGCTGCACAGTTGATCGCGACAAACGGTTGTCCCATACGCGCCGATTGCCGATGGATATAGCGCGCCAGCACTTCCTTACCGCTGCCGCTCTCGCCCGTCAGCATGACGGTTGCATTCGATTCGGCCACTTTCTTCGCCAGTGACAGCAGCGCATGGCTGCGCGCATCCTCGGCCACCATTTCCGATCGCTCATCCGCGGGAGCGGGCAGCAGGTAACGCTCAACCTGTGCCAGCAAACTTTCGGGGTCGAACGGCTTGGGCAGGTAATCGCAAGCGCCTGCGCGCATCGCCGCCACCGCTTTGCCGATTTCTCCATAGGCCGTCATCAGCACCACCGGGATCTGCGGATAATCGCGCCGGATGGTTCGCAACAGTGCATGGCCATCCATGGGCCGCATGTGCACATCGCTCACAACCAGGCCAACCGGCTGCGCTTGCAGCAGGCGCAGCGCCTCTTCTCCGTTGGCTGCCGCCAGCCCCTGGTAGCCAGCCAATCTGAGTGTGGCATGCAAGGCTTCCAGCAAATCCGGATCATCTTCCACAACTAAAATAGGCAAATTCCGCATTTTTACTACCTTTTATCTATAGATAATTGCGCCGCAGTCGCATCGGCCTGCAGCGTTCGCGGCAGTCTGACCGTGAACCGGCTGCCAGCGCCTGGCGCCGACTCCACTTCGATATCGCCATTCAGCGCGCGAATCACGTTATGCACAATGGCCAGCCCCAGCCCGGTGCCCTCGGTGCGGGTGGTAAAGAACGGCTCGAACAAGCGCGCTTGCAAAGCCGCGTCAATGCCGGGTCCGTCATCACTGACGGCCAGCATGACCTCGTCCTGGCTGGCCGCGCAGGCTAAGGCAATCCGGCCGCCGGGCAAGGATGCTTGCATGGCATTGTCGAGCAGGTTGGTCAGCACGCTGCACAATGCCTCGCGGTTCACATGCAGGCTGACACCCCTGCTGTGATCCTGCATGCTGAACTGCAGGCCGCGCTGCTGCATCTGCGGCGCCATTGCGCGCTGCAGTTCGTTCAGCAATGCCGACAGCGCCACCTGCCCGGCCGGCGCGGTCTCGCCTTTCACGAATTGCAGCATGTTGCGTATCAGCTGCTCCAGATGATGCAGCCGGTCTATGGTTTTAACGGCAAAACTGCGTCGTTCCTGAGCAGGCAACGCCTCCTTGCTCAGGTGGCCGGCATACAGCAGGGCCGTGGACAAAGGGGTGCGCAGCTGATGCGCCAGACCAGCGGCCATTTCGCCCATCTCGGCCAGCCGCTGATGACGCAACGCGCGCGCCTGCATGGCGTGGGTCTCGGTAATGTCGTGAATCAGCAGGATGCGCTCGCTGGATGTTTTCGATTGACTGCTTTCAATACGGACCCGGCGCGCTGCAGCCAGGTCGCCTGTACCAGCATACCATTCGCCGGATACACCGGCCGGGCTCAACCGCTCGTCCGCGATGTGCCGCCAGGGCAACCCCAGCAAGGGTTCACCGAGCAGGCGCACCGCCGCCGGGTTAACGCGCTCGATATGCTCAGCGGCATCCAGCGCCACGACACCGCCGGGCAAGGCGGTCAGCAACTGGCTGAGTTGCTGCGACAATGCTTCTTTGGCGGCCAGCTCACGCTGCAATTCCCCATTGGCTAACGCCAGCTCCCCGGTCAAGCAGGAAACCTGCTGCTGCAATTCGCGGTAGACGCCGGAAAGCTGCGTGGAAGCCTGGCTGAATACGGCAAAGGCCTGGCGAAGTTGCTCATGATCAGTT
Organism: Nitrosomonas sp. ANs5; assembly: GCF_050584665.1. Taxonomy (NCBI): domain Bacteria; kingdom Pseudomonadati; phylum Pseudomonadota; class Betaproteobacteria; order Nitrosomonadales; family Nitrosomonadaceae; genus Nitrosomonas; species Nitrosomonas sp. ANs5. The sequence goes on along the minus strand of NZ_JBEUDO010000005.1, from coordinate 87,404 downwards.
GTCAGGGTGACCGCATCGTCAGTTTTCATGAAAGAAACTTCTCAGCATTTTCGATGCCATGCAGCTTAGCACCGACCCCTGCCCTGCCCAGTGCTGAAATAACGCATGCAAATTCGCCTTATTCAAGCGTTTAGTATGCGCGAATAGCCTGATAATCCTGTTATCCACCCGGCCCTTCCGCGATCGGCATATGACGATCCCGGCCGGCTCGCAACATCCTTCGGACAGAATCAGTTAAGCAGGAGAAAGTTTCGTGGCGACGGTCCCCAAAGAAACAGAGGCGAACACCCAGCCGAGCACCCAGCCGGACAATCCGGATCAGCCGGGCAATCTGCTCGACAGAATCAGGCAATTATCGGCACAACAAAAACTTGGCTTGATGGTGGCCGCTGCCAGCGTCATCGCGCTGCTCGCGGGCACCTGGATCTGGAGCCAGGCACCGGATTACCGCGTGCTTTATTCCAATGTCTCCGATCAGGATGGCGGTGCCATCATCGGGGTGCTGCAGCAAATGCATATTCCCTACAAAGTCTCGGATGGCGGCGATGCAATTCTGATCCCAAGCGACCAAGTACATGAAGTGCGTCTGCGCCTGGCCAGCCAGGGATTGCCCAAAGGCGGCCTGGCTGGTTTTGAAATCCTCGAGAATCAGAAATTTGGTTCCAGCCAGTTTCTGGAACAGGTCAATTATCATCGGGCACTGGAAGGCGAACTGTCCCGCTCCATCCAGTCGCTGTCCGCCGTACAAAGTGCGCGGGTGCATCTGGCCATTGCCAAGCCCACTGTGTTCACCCGCGACCGCCAGCCACCCAGCGTCTCGGTATTGCTCAATCTATATCCAGGGCGGGTGCTGGGTACCGAGCAAGTGAATGCCATTGTCCATCTGGTTTCCAGCAGCATCCCCAATCTCCCGGTCAAGAACGTGACCGTGGTCGATCAGCAGGGCAATCTGCTGAGCGGAAAAAAGAACGACGATCCGGAAAGCGGGCTTGACGCCACCCAGCTCAAATATGTACAGGATCTCGAACAAAATTTCTCACGCCGCATCGAGGCCATCCTGACGCCGATCACCGGCGCGGCCAACGTGCACGCACAAGTCACGGCGGATGTTGATTTCTCCCGGATCGAACGCGCTGAGGAAAGCTACCGGCCGAATAACAGCGCACCGGAAAACGCTGCCATCCGCAGCCAGCAGAAATCCGAATCGGTTTCGATTTCGCAGCCCGACGGCGGCGTGCCCGGCGCGCTCTCCAACCGTCCGCCTGCCCCGGCGCAGGCACCCATCGAGCTTAGCGAAGAAGATGGCGAGGCAGCCGGCCAGACCATACCCACCGATACGCGCAAGGAATCGACCACCAATTATGAAGTGGATAAAGCCATTTCCCACACCCGCCAGTCGAGCGGCCGTATCAATCGGTTATCGGCAGCAGTCGTGATCAATTATCGCAGCCGTCTGGATGAGGAAGGGCGATTGATCAATGAAGCCCTGCCGGACGGCGAAATCGAGAAAATCACGGATCTGGTCAAGCAAACCATCGGTTTCGACGCTGCCCGCGGCGATACCCTGACAGTCACCAACAGCCAGTTCAGTCTGCAAGCGGATGATGTCCTGGACGAGTTGCCGTTCTGGCAGCAACCGGAAACCATTCAGCTGGCCAAGGAAATCGGCAAGCAATTATTGATCGCCGCCATTGTGCTGTATTTCCTGCAGAAAATCCTGCGCCCCTTCCTGAAAACATTGCTGCCGCCACCGCCTTCCTCGCAAGTCGCGGTGCTGACAGATGAGGAAAAGGCAGCCCAACCAGAGCTGCTTTCTCTGGCCGCCGCCCAGGAAGAAGCGTACGAGGAGAATCTCCAGAAAGCCAAGCTGCTGGCGGCCAAAGAACCGGCCATCGTGGCCAACGTCGTAAAAGGATGGGTAGCTGGCAATGGACAATGAAGGCATACACAAAAGCGCAATCCTGCTGATGTCGCTGGGGGAAGAGGAAGCCTCTCAGGTTTTCCGCTACCTGGCGCCCAAGGAAGTACAGAAGCTGAGCGAGGCCATGGCCAAGCTGAATGATGTCCGGCGCGACAAAATTGCCGGTGTCCTCGAAGAATTCTTTGAACTGGCGAGCGAAAAAACGTCGCTTGGCCATGATTCCGCTGATTACTTGCGCAAGGTCCTGACCAAGGCGCTGGGCGAGGACAAGGCAGCCAATCTGCTCGACCGCATTAACCAGGGCGGCGACACGACCGGGATCGAAAGCCTCAAATGGATGGACGCAGTCGCCGCGATGGAATTGATCAGGCATGAGCATCCGCAGATCATCGCGACCATTCTGGTGCATCTGGAGCGCGATCAATCCAGCGCGATTCTCGCCCTGTTCACGGAACGACTGCGCAACGACGTCCTGCTGCGCATCGCCACGCTCGATAGCGTACAGCCGGCTGCGTTGCGTGAATTAAATACCGTATTGAGCCAATTACTCTCGGGCAACGACAATATCAAGAAACCGCGCATGGGCGGCATTCGCACCACCGCAGAAATCCTGAATTTCATGCCGACCTCGCTGGAAGAAAGCATCATAGAAAACTTCATGCAATACGACGAGGAAATGGCGCAGAAAATCATGGACGAAATGTTCGTCTTCGACGATCTCATGGATATCGATGACCCGGATATCCAGCTGCTGCTGCGGGAAATTCAGTCCGATACCCTCATTACCGCCCTCAAGGGCGCCAAGGAGGAAGTGCGCTTCAAGATCTTCAAGAATATGTCGCAACGTGCCGCCGAGATGCTGCGCGAAGATCTGGAAATGAAAGGCCCCGTACGCATTTCCGAAGTTGAGTCCGAGCAAAAACTCATTCTCAAGACCCTGCGTCAACTCGCCGATGAAGGGCGTGTCACGCTGGGCAAAAAAGTTGAAGATGGCTATGTCTGAGAACAGCTGCTGTCGTAGCTCGGACATGCCATTTAATTTCACATATGATTTGATGCAACGCTTCACCGCCCGCATTCATCGAGGATAGACACATGAACGCAGCCGCCGTCATTCCTAAAAAAGCACTCACCGCCTGGGAAAAATGGGAAATAGGCGATCTGGAGTCGCCCGAAAACCGGCAACAACCCGAAGCGCCGCAGCCCGCTCCTCCCCCTCCCCAGGAAGCGCCGGAAGCACCGGAAGCACCCGCCGCATCGGCAGCCCCCGAAGCCGCCGAACCGCAGGCAGCAACACCTGCCTTACCCACTGCCGAACAAATCGAGCAGATCTATCAGCAGGCCCAGGAAGAAGGCATGCTGGCGGGCTATCAGGCAGGCAGGGCGCAGGCCGTGCATGAGATCGAGGCGGAAGTTGAGCGGCTACAGACGCTGCTGAGTGCTTTTGAACAGGCGCTGCACAAAATGGATGAAACCGTCGCGCAGGATTTACTGACATTATCGATCGAACTGGCCAGAAAGATGGTCGGACGAGCACTGCAAATCAAGCCGGAACTGGTGCTGACGGTCGTCGAAGAGGCGCTGCAGCAGCTGCCCGCCCAGTCACGTTCACTGCACGTCACATTGCATCCCGATGATGCAGCGCTGGTGCGCGAATATCTCACGCGTCATCTGTCGCATACTAAATGGCGGGTTGTCGAAGACGTGCATATTGAACCCGGCGGTTGCCGCATGGAATCCGCCGGCTGCGAAGTGGATGCCACCCTGCCCACCCGCTGGCAACGGGTGCTCGCCCCGCTGGGCAGAACACCCGACTGGCTGGCATGATGCACGCTCACGCACCCACCCATACCGCACGCTGGCTGGATTTCATTCAGAGCTGCCGGCACTTGGCTGAAGCGGTCCCTCCCCACCTGGTCAGTGGCACGCTAACCCGCGTGGCCGGTCTGGTGATGGAGGCGACCGGGCTCAAACTGGCAGTAGGCACCAGTTGTACCGTGCTGCTCCAGAATGGCCACCCTGTCATGGCAGAAGTGGTGGGCTTCTCGGGAGAGCGATTATTTCTGATGCCTTCCAGTGATGTGTACGGCCTCGCGCCAGGCGCGAAAGTCATTCCGGCGGAATATATCGGTACGCCTCCCCGCATCGGGGTCAGGCAGCACCCGAGACGCCGCGCGGCCGATCGCGCCAAACATATCCATGTCGGGCCGGAACTGCTCGGCCGGGTGCTGGATGGGGCCGGTGAGCCGCTCGATTCGCTCGGTTCGCTCCATTGCGAACAGAGTGTGCCGCTTTACAGCCGTCCCTTCAATCCATTGGAACGCGCGCCCATCGAACAGACACTCGATGTCGGCGTACGCGCCATCAATACCCTGCTCAGCGTCGGGCGCGGCCAGCGTATGGGTTTATTCGCCGGCAGCGGGGTCGGCAAAAGCGTCCTGCTCGGCATGATGGCGCGCTACACCAGCGCCGATGTCATCGTCGTGGCATTGATCGGCGAGCGCGGCCGGGAAGTCAAGGAATTCATCGAAAATATTCTCGGACCGCAGGGCCTGGCGCGCTCGGTTGTGGTCGCCGCACCGGCCGATACTTCTCCGCTGCTGCGCCTGCAAGGTGCCGCCTATGCCACGGCCATCGCCGAATACTTCCGGGATGAAGGCAAGCATGTGTTGCTGATCATGGATTCACTGACACGTTTCGCCATGGCGCAACGTGAAATCTCGCTGGCCATCGGCGAGCCGCCCGCCACCAAGGGTTACCCGCCCTCGGTCTTTGCCCGCTTGCCGCAATTGGTCGAGCGCGCCGGGAACGGGCGGCCTGCCAGCGGCTCGATCACCGCTTTTTATACCATCCTGACCGAGAACGATGATCCCAACGACCCGATCGCCGACAATGCACGCGCGATTCTCGATGGGCACATCGTGCTTTCCCGGCAATTGGCCGATGCCGGCCACTACCCTGCCATCGATATTGAATCCTCCATCAGCCGGGTCATGGCGAATCTGGCTCCGCCCAGGCAAATTGACTGGGCGCAACGATTCAAGGGGCTGTACGCCCGCTATCAGCGCAATCATGACTTGATCAGTGTCGGCGCATATGTTGCTGGCAGCGACCCGCAGCTGGATCAAGCCATCAAGCTGTATCCCGAACTCGAATCGTTCCTGCGGCAAGGTATGTTCGAACAGGAAAACTATCCAGACAGCCTACAAAAATTTTATGCCCTCCCACTGACAACTTAGGATGCTTGCAAAATGGCCAATCTTCATTCACTCAAGCGACTGCTCGAACATGCCCAACAGCAGCTGGATGATTCCGCAACCACGCTGGCCCAACTGCATCTCAAGCAGCAGGAATCGGAAAAAACCCTAAAGCTGCTGGTCGATTACCGCCGCAGTTATCAGAACCGGTTCATGGCATCGGCAGGGGAAGGCATCGACCCGGTCGAGTGGCGCAATTATCAGGCATTCATCAGCAAACTCGATACCGCCATCGGTGAACAGCAAAAAGTGGTCGCACGCTCACTGCAACATACCGCAGCCGGTCACGCCGAGTTTCATGCCCATCGCCGCCGCTTGAAATCCTATGGCACGCTTACCCAACGCCACCAACTTGATCATGCAGCGCAACTCTCGAAACAGGAACAGCGCCAGCAGGACGAACACACCTCCAATGGAATCAGCCATCGTTCACGGTCACGCTGAGCGCTCTGACAGCCATGCCAGCCATGGTTGTCAGAGCGCCGCATCAAGATCGCCGAACGGCACCTCATTTATGGCACGGAAATTGCTTATTATCATACAGATGAAATAATTAAAGGATGGTCATGCTCAATTTGCCTACTCTTAAGGATCTACCGGCTTTGCCGAGTGAAACGCCAAACGCGCCGGTGCTAACTACCATGTTGTCTGCCACCGATCAATTGCCCGGCCAGAAATTTGACAGCATTCTGGCCAGGACACTGGTCGATAGCTTGATGCAGGGGGATGATCCGGAGGCGGCCGATCCCATTTCCGTGATGGAGGCACCCATTGCGGCCGAGACCGCCGACACGGTATCCATCGCACATGAGCCACTAGCCGGCCCCATGTTTGCAGCACTGCCAGGGCTGTTAGTCAACACGATCATCAAGACCGAACAGGCCGGTTCGGACAAAACCGGCACCGCTGTCACACCTTCCCTGGCAGACAACCTATCGCCGCTCGCTGCACTACCCCAGAAACTTGCTCAGCCGGTATTGGCCCATGTCGGGCAGGCAACCGGACAGGCATATGACGCCAGCTACGCGGCTTACAGTAGCCATCCGGATCAAAGCATCACTACGGCAATTTCTGCCGATAGCGGCAAAAGTTTGCCGCCTCCAACCACACCGGCAGCCGTCATGAGCGGCCCTGTCCCCCTCCTGCCATCAGCCGCACCGCCGACAGCTCCGGCTGCCGCCAGTGTTCCGGTCGCGGCCGCGTTTGACAGCCCCGCCTGGCCAGATGAGTTTGGCCAGAAAATAACCTGGATCGCCACGCAACGATTGCAATCAGCAGAGCTGAAACTCCATCCAGCCCACCTCGGACCGATTGAAATCATGTTGCAACTGTCGGGTGAACAGGGTGCGCAACAAGTTTCGGCACAGTTTGCCTCACACCATGCCGCGGTACGCGAAGCGATCGAGGCCAATCTACCCAGATTACGGGAAATGATGGCCGAGAGCGGGATTACGTTGACCGACACCTCGGTCAGCGCGCAGACCTCCCAGCAACACGCGGAAAACGGTCATCACCAGACCCCATCACGCCAGACAGCCCACAACTTTTCCGATGATTCCGGCATCCAGCCTGCCACGCGCCAGCTCTCGGTCAGGCACGAAGGCCTCATCAATACCTTTGCCTGAAAGACCGCTCCGTAAGCCTTGCCTAGTACTCCGTACCGTCAATTAGCTTACAAATGAAATCGATGGATTCGCCTGCCAGGCTAGGCGCAAACCGCAGTCATAGCCGTAGCTATGGCGAGGATTTGCAACAACGCATGACAGGCGAAGGCGCGATTTCATGTAAGCGGTTTGGCGGAGCGGAGTACTAGACAACCACGAATGGACACGAATAGACACGAATGATTTAGCCGGAATGCTCGCATTGGTTGAGTTTTGCTATGCGGCAGGGTGAATACGCGATAACCGACCCAATTACGGTTGAAACGCAATCGAAGTGGTTTTCATTATTCGTGCGCATTCGTAGTTCGAGTTGTAGTCAAACACGCTCAATCGCAGCAGCAGCGCAGCAATTTGCCGCTCATGCAGGTGAAGCCGTTGCTGTCCTGTGACCGGGATTGAAGGAACCACGAATGGACACGAATTAACACGAATGATTTGGTGGTAACGCTCTCATGGGTTGCGTTTTGTCATCCGGCAAGGCAAAGGCGTGATAGCCGGTCTGATTACGGGCGGAACGCAGTCGAAGTGGTTTTCATTATTCGTGTGCATTCGTGGTGAATTGTTGGAACCATGAATGGGCGCCAGTGCCGGACGCACCATGAAAAAGCCCCCGGGAATTCCGAGGGCTTATACACCATTCATTCGCAGGAAAAATTAATTGTTATCCCGCAATGGTGGTGGGTTATAGCTCACGACGACCGTAGCCAACCGTTGGTTAAGGCCCATGACCGGCACAATCAGCATTTTCTTACCATCAACATCTGATTTGAGAGTGATTTTGCGTTGATTGAGTACATCTTTAGGATAAACGCTGGCGGCTTCTTCGTTTTCCAGTCTTTTATCTGTGGACACCAGCAACTTGCCCTCGTCACTGATCAGGACCACCCGCTCCGTATCCTTGGTTTTGACCAGCTCGGTCAAATACTGATCGATTTGATCCAAGTTGTTACGAATCAATTCACCACGGACAGCCCAGGCCAGCACTTGCCCAAAACGCTCTTCTTCTTTTTTGTACTGACTGTCAGCATATTCGCGCGCTTTTTTGGTTAGCACCTTGCGTTCCATGTCGAGCTGTTGAGCCAGCTCAGCTTGCCCTCTTTCCAAGCGCGACTCAGCCTGGTTGACCGCGATCTGCTTCCAGGCGATGACCAGCAGCAATACGCCCAGAAACACCAGAATTGACCACATTGGCAGCTGCTTGTGCTGAATATCAGCAAGCGGTGCGAATCTATTGCTTAGAATGTTTAATAATGATGCGGGCTTGGTCCATTCGATCTTCTCTTTGGATTGATCGCCCTCGTTCTGCGTGTGTTGATCCGACATACATTGCTCCTTTAATGAGTGACACGAATGAAAGGCGCTAATTATCCACCATTCCTTTTCCAAGTGAAAGCGGGCTGGCTAATATTTAGGACATAACGGAAAAATGTGTTGCAATTTATACCCATTCCATACTGAAACTTGCCAAGTTACGAGTAAAATAACTGTTTCATCGTAACGCGTCCTCGCATTGCTGTCTGGCAGCAGGCTGCGCAAATGAAACGTTAGTGATACATTCAGATACCCCGCCATGACCATCTAAATGATCTCATAGGCATCACATCTATTGATCCGGTTTTCTTCGGTGGGATCCGCCGCGCCATATCGTTGTGGGTGTGGCGCGCACCCCACCAGGAAAACGGAGATGAAATTTTAAACAGGGAGTTACACTGTCGTGGATAAAGACAATAAAACCTGGTCGGGACGCTTCAACGAACCGGTTTCGGAATTGGTGCAACGTTATACAGCCTCGGTCGGGTTCGACCACAAGCTGGCTGAATATGACATTCAGGGATCTCTGGCGCATGCCCGCATGCTGGCGGCCACGGGCAACATCTCTGACACCGATCTCGAAGCGATCGAGAAAGGCATGGCGCAAATCCGTGATGAAATCGAGCAAGGCACGTTTGACTGGCAACTCGAGCGGGAGGATGTCCATCTGAATATCGAACAGCGATTGACTGCGCTGGTGGGAGACGCTGGCAAAAAACTGCATACCGCCCGCTCGCGTAACGATCAGGTGGCAACGGATATCCGGCTTTACCTGCGCGCAGCGATCGACGATATCATTGGCCTGATCCGGGCCTTGCAACACGCATTGCTGGACCTGGCAGAGCAACACGCCGACACGATCATGCCGGGCTTCACCCATCTGCAGGTCGCCCAGCCGGTCACTTTCGGGCATCACTTGCTGGCCTACCAGGAAATGCTGCAGCGGGATACGCAGCGCCTGCAGGATTGCAGAAAACGCGTCAACCAGCTGCCACTGGGTGCGGCCGCCCTGGCAGGCACAAGTTACCCGATCGACCGCGCAAGCGTGGCACGCGAGCTGGGCTTCGATGGTATCTGCCGCAATTCGCTGGATGCGGTTTCCGATCGTGATTTTGCAATCGAATTCTGTGCTTGCGCGGCACTGCTGATGACTCATCTTTCGCGCTTGTCGGAAGAGCTGATCCTATGGATGAGCCCGGCATTCGGTTTCATCCAGCTCGCCGACCGCTTCTGCACCGGTTCCTCCATCATGCCGCAAAAGAAAAATCCGGATGTGCCCGAACTGGTGCGCGGAAAAACCGGCCGCATCAATGGCCATCTGGTCGCACTGCTCACGCTCATGAAATCGCAGCCACTGGCCTATAACAAGGACAATCAGGAAGACAAGGAGCCGCTGTTTGACACAGTCGATACCTTGCGGGATACCCTGCGCATTTATGCAGACATGCTCACCGGCCTACACGTCAATCAGGCAGCGATGCGCCAAGCCGCCCTGCGTGGCTACGCCACCGCAACCGATCTGGCCGATTATCTGGTCAAGAAAGGACTACCGTTCCGGGATGCGCATGAAATCGTGGCGCAAGCCGTTCGTTTCGCGGAAAACAAGCAGTGCGACCTGAGCGATCTTTCCCTGGCCGAATTGCATCAATTCTCTAACGTGATCGAAACGGATGTGTTCCAGGTACTGACGCTCGAAGGCTCGCTCCAGAGCCGCGATCATCCCGGCGGTACAGCGCCCAGGCAGGTCCGCCTGGCGATCAGCCAGGCGAGAGAGATGCTTGGATCGAAAGATAACGGCTAGTTATGCATACACTTCCCCAAGCCAGACCATGCATCATTGCCTGCGCTCTTGAAATCACCTCGCCAGTCCAAGCATGAAACGGCATTCATTGGATCCTCTCTCAGCATCGCCCTGGCCAGCCATCACGGCACAGATTTCCGAGCAGACAGGCCGGGTGTTTGTTGCGCAGCAGATCGCACCGGTTGGCGGGGGGTGTATCAACCGCGCCTACCGCATACAGGGCGTGAACCAGCAGTTTTTTGTCAAGCTCAACCAGGCACATTACTTGCCCATGTTCGAGGCCGAGGCGGCGGGACTTGAAGAAATCCGCAATGCCGCGGCATTGCGTGCACCGCAACCCTTGTGCAGCGGTTGCGGGGAGGGCCATGCCTGGCTGGTACTGGAATTTCTCGATCTTCGGGGACAGGGTGATGACACGGCATTGGGGACCGGTCTGGCCAGGATGCATCGCCATACTTCGGATAAATACGGCTGGGTACGTGACAACACCATTGGCTCGAGCCCGCAAATCAATCGGCCTGCCTCAGACTGGATTGCATTCTGGCGTCAGCAGCGTCTTGCCTACCAGTTGAATCTTGCCCAGGAAAATGGCTATGGCGGCCGTCTGCAATTGCTGGGTGAACAACTCATCGATGGCTGCCCGCATTTCTTTACGGGACCGGGGCCGCGCCCCTCCCTGCTGCATGGCGATTTGTGGAGTGGCAATTATGCTTTTGACGCCAGTAGACAACCGGTTATATTCGACCCCGCCGTTTATTATGGCGACCGGGAAGCCGATCTGGCCATGACTGAATTATTTGGCGGGTTCCCGTCCGATTTCTATGCCGCCTATCGAGAGAGCTGGCCGCTGGAAGCTGGCTATCACACCCGCAAACAGCTCTACAACCTGTATCATATTCTCAACCACCTCAACCTGTTCGGCGGGCATTATTTACGCCAGGCAGAAACGATGATGGCACGATTATTAGCCGAAATTCGGTAGGTATCGAATAACTAGACGGGAAATCCATTTCCGCACAATCAGGCAATGCATTTGTGCCGGCGGTCGAGCAGTTATGCTCAACACATCCTGCTCGTTGTCAAGCAACGGTCGGCGCAATAGAATTAACCCGGAAAAATAGCACCAGGCTTATTACTGTCCACAAGTTTTTCAACACAGGGAGGCCTGCAAACAATCCAGTTTCCGGATCAGGTGAAATGCAAGCCGCGTAAGGCCGTTACGCGTACTTGAGCACGAAACCGGATTTTGCAAAGTATCCATCAACCAAACAAGGATTTTCAAATATGAGCGCAACTAACATCGTCAAGCACCTTGCCAATCTGGAAAAGCATCTCGCGGAAGAACATCCCGAGAATCCGGTTCTGGCCAGGGCCGTGCATAGCTTCCGGAATCTGGATCGGGTGGCCCAGGATCTGGGACTCCTGGGACGGGACGAGTCTTACGCCACTTATGTCACCTGGTGGCCAATGATTGCCGTGCTGGGCACGTTCTCATCAGGCAAATCGACCTTTATCAATTCCTATCTGGGCATGCATCTGCAACGCACCGGCAACCAGGCTGTCGACGACAAATTCACCGTCATTTGCTACAGCCGTCACGACGAGATCAAAACACTGCCGGGGGTGGCACTGGATGCGGATCCACGCTTTCCGTTCTACCAAATCAGCCACAGCATCGAGGAAATCGCGGAAGCCGGGCCACAGCGGATCGATGCCTATATTCAGCTCAAGACCTGCCCATCGGAAAAAATCCGTGGCAAGATCCTGATCGACTCACCGGGCTTTGATGCCGACAGACAGCGCACCTCCACCCTGCGCCTGACGCAGCACATCATCGATTTATCCGATCTGGTGCTGGTTTTCTTCGATGCACGCCACCCCGAACCCGGGGCGATGCATGACACACTCGAATATCTGGTCACTTCGACCATCAACCGTCCTGACGCCAACAAATTCCTCTATATCCTGAATCAGATCGATGTCACGGCCAAAGAGGACAACCCCGAGGAAGTCGTATCTGCCTGGCAACGCTCGCTCGCGCAATCAGGACTGCTTGCTGGACGTTTCTACCGAATCTACGACAAGGATGCAGCCATTCCCATCGATGATCCACAGATACGGGAGCGCTTCGAGAAAAAACGGGAGGAAGACCTGTCGGACATCAATGCGCGCATGCAGCAAATCGAAATCGAGCGCTCCTACCGGATCGCAGCCATGCTCGAGCAAACTGCCGATGCGATCGAAAACCAGGTGATTACCAAGCTCGAAAGCTTGCTCGACCGCTGGCGCAGCCGGGTGTTTCTGTTCGACAGCATTTTGTTCGGTCTGCTATTGGTACTGGCCGGCACAGCATTGACACTGACGGATAGCTGGCATCTGTTGCAACAATGCATCGCCAGCATCACTGCCGCAGAGCCTCCCTCCCTGTTTGGAGTTGCCCTATTCCTGGGGTTGGCTGGCTACATTCATCTTTCCATACGCGGCAAGGTGGCGCGCGGTATATCGAGCAAGCTGCCGGAAGAATATGGACATGATCACACTGCCTGCAGGCAGATCAGCCAAGCATTCAGCAAAAGCACCGCTGGCTACCGCCCCATGTTTCTGAAGAAACCCGCTGGCTGGAATGGGACCAATCAGCGCATTCTTGCCGAGGTCAAGGAAGATGCAAATGACTTTATCCAGACACTGAATGACCAGTTCACCGACCCTTCCGGTCATCAGGAGGGAACAGAAGCAGCTGCCGAACAAACCACTGAAGCCGACCAGCCTCCCACCCCGGCAGCTTGATCGGCAGACTCTCCAATCCGTAGCAACGCCACCTGCTATCGCCGGCTTTTGCCGGGGCAGGTGGCGCTGTCTGTCTATATCGGAATATGAGCACCCAGCATCAAGGTTAAGTTGACGCTGGGCTGGATTGCCGTGCCACTTTCGCAGCTCGCAAAACGGTAGGGTGCGCTTGCGCACCATAAAGTCGATGATAGATTATCGCTGGGACACATGCTCATCATTCACGGAACTGAAAGTTGTGAAGCCAAACTTTTTCCTGACCACCATAATTTAACGTCAGTCGGACAGTGCGCAAGCGTGCCCTTGCATGACTGATATATCGTTGAAAAGACGGGCCTAAAACGGGAATTTCCAAATAATTTCTATGCATGCAACCCGATTCGAAGGTGAAATCACACATTTGTCCCAGAAAGGATTGGGGGTAGTACAGCATCCCCACGACGGGCACACTTATTTCGTTGCCGGCACTTGGCCGGGCGATCTGGGCCAATTCGAAATATCGGATCGTATCCTGCATAACAAAAAATATGGCTATGCACGGCTGATTCGTCTCATCCAGCCTTCCCGTCATCGCCAATCGCCTGCCTGCACATTTCTTGGCTTTACGGATCACAGCTGCTCGGGCTGCCCGTGGATGATTGCAGACTATGCCAACCAACTAGAGCAAAAAAGACACAGCTTTCTTTATGCGATGGCCAGGGTCGGCTTCGACACCCATCGGCTGACAATCGGGCAGGTACAGCCGTCTCCCCGCATTTTTGGCTAGCGCAACCGTTTTCAGGTCAAGACTGACGGTGAGAGACTCGGCTTTGTCACGGAGGGTTCTCGTCATATCGCATCTATCGAGGATTGTATTGTCCTCAACGATTCTTGCCGGCAGCTCCTGCAGGCCGCCCGTCATCGCCTACCCTGCCGCGACTGGACGCCTGAAGCTGGCGAGGACTGGAGCTTCCTGGATCTCGATGATTCCATGACACCGGAACAAATACAGCCCAACCGGAAACGCCCCTTTCGCCAAGGCAATGCAGAACAAAACGCCCGGATGCAGGCATGGCTGAAACATCAGCTTGCCCAGAACACGCGCATCCGCAAAACCATAGAATTGTTCTGCGGATCAGGAAATTTCACGGAAGTGATTGCACAGGCAGGCTGTCCGCACACGATTGCCTATGAATCCAGCCTGGGTGCCATCCTGTCTCTGCGGCAAAAGCAACTGCCTGGCGTGGAGGCCGGAGTGGTCGATCTTCATCAGCCCTACGTCTGGAAGACGCTCAGAAAGAGTATTATGGATGCGGACACATTGGTGCTTGATCCCCCTCGCTCCGGCCTGAAAAATTCGCGAGGATTCTTTGAAAGCTTTGCCAGCCTAAAAACGATTTACTATATCTCCTGCAACCCGGAGAGCTTCGCACGGGATGCCTGGACTTTCCATAAAAAAGGCTGGTGGCCGAGCGATATCCAACTGATAGATTTGTTTCCACACACGCCGCATGTTGAAGTCATGGCCGTATTCAACAAACCCGACGGCCTGCCCGCCGGTTAACCTCGCTATCGGCTACATTGGCGCCCATTTACGGCTTTAATTAACCACGAATGGACACGAATGCACACGAATAACAAAAACCACTTCGCTGCATTTTGCCTGCAATCAGACGAGTACTCCGTTCCGTCAATTAGCTTACAAATAAAATCGATGGATTCGCCAGCCAAGCTAGGCGCAAACCGCAGTCATAGCCGTAGCTATGGCGAGGATTTGCGACAACGCATGACAGGCGAAGGCGCGATTTCATGTAAGCGGTTTGGCGGAACGGAGTACTAGGTATCACGTCTTCACCCTGCTGCATGACAAAATTCAACCAATGTGAGCGTCATCACGAAATTATTAGTGTGTATTCGTGTCCATTCGTGGCTATCCCGATAACGGTAATTTAGCGCCGGCCTACGATTCAAGAATCTTCCAGGACTCCCTGAATCATTCGTGGTGGCCATTCTGAGGTCTCCAAGGCCCGGCTGTTTCACTCGATTCCCAGCCATTGGGCCAACCAGCTCTCGACGGCCGTCAGCTCCTGTTTAAATTCCCCGAGCAGCGCATTCAGCACGCCGACTTGCCCATTTCTGCCCGCTTGCTCGATCTGCTCGCACCAGGCACCCAGCTGCAGGGCGCCGACACTGCGCGCCGATGATTTCAGCTTATGCGCAATCGCGCGCGCCCGGTCGCATTGCCCGGTCTCACAAGCCTCATACAAGTCATTTTGAATGGTCGCCAGCATGGTATGAAACTCCCGCAGAATCTCGTCTATCACCACCTGATCGTCCCCGACCAGTTCCTGTAATAAACCGACGTTCACCGCTTGTTTATTCATTTCCATCCTTTTCGCTTGAGGTCTGCCATTTCTGCAGCATCTTTTGCAAGACAGCGAGCTGCACGGGTTTGGCAAGATAGTCGTCCATGCCTGCCGCCTTGCAATGATCAATCTCCCCTTGCAAGACATCGGCAGTCAGTGCAATGATCGGCAAGTGGCCACGGTCTGTACGCGCTTCTTCCGCACGGATGGCGGCGCTCAGGGCGTAGCCATCCATGAGTGGCATATGTACATCGGTCAGTAACAATGCAAAATCGCCTTGCTGCCAGCGCTCGAGTGCTTGCTGTCCATTGCCGGCCACCTCGGCTTCAACGCCCAGCAAAGCGAGCTGTCGCATAATCACTTTCTGGTTGATTTCATTATCTTCGGCGACGAGCAGTGGTTTGTTAAAGTGAAGAGACTGGCTATAGGAAGGCGTTGCTGCCCTTTTGCGCAAGGCTCTGATATCATCCTGCCGTTGCTCGGCTTTGACCCTATCGGCAGCGATCGCCACAGTGCGTAACAGACTGCCTCGTGTCAGCACATTGGCGTCGATCAGAAAAATGTTTTCTCCTATCTGTCTCGGGATTCGACGCCGGCCACGGCCGAGAATGATCATACGCACTCCTGAATCCGAATCCCGGGTTACCATCTCCCGCAACGAGTCAGGCGCAGCCATGACATCCTCGTCAGGCCGCCATATCCATACATGATTGGCATGCGCCAAGCGATGTGCTTGGGCGGCCTCGATATGCTCAGCCTGCTGCACCCGCGCACCAGCATGAGATAAATAACATGCAAGATCGTCGGCTAAGGCAGTCTCGTCGCTGATTATCAGACAATTCAATTCCGCCAGAGACAGGGAATCGGCACTTTGGACGTCAGCTGACGTTCCGGCTTTCTGGCCGGCTGACAAGCGTGCGAAAGGTACCCGGACAATGAATGTGCTACCTTGATCCGGTTGACTCTGAAGCGTAATCTGCCCCCCCATCATATGGGTCAAGCGCTGACTGATACTCATGCCCAGCCCGGTGCCGCCAAAACGTCTGGTGGTGGAAGACTCGCCCTGCTCAAAGGGCTGGAACAGGCGTGCCTGAACGGTTTCATCCATCCCGATGCCATTATCCAGCACGGCGAAATCGATCCACACCCGATTCTCCTCTTCAGCGGCGAGCGTGACCCGCACAGCCACACGCCCCGGGCACAACTGTTTGCTGGAAAACTTGATGGCATTGTTGACAAGATTGTAAAGAATCTGACTGACTCGCAGCGCATCGCCCTGCAATTGGGTGGGGATCTTCGGATCAATGAACAAGGTAAGCTCCACTTTCACTTGCTCTGCCATATGATCCAGCAAGGCGCAGACTTTCTCTGTCACGGCTTCGACCGAGATCGGTTCGAGTGTGAGGGACAACTTGCCGACCTCGATCTTGGAAAAATCGAGTATGTCATTGATGATCCCAAGTAAAGCATGCGCGGATTCCCGGATGAGCTCGACCATTTCCACCTGCTCCTCCCGCAAATGGGTTTGTGACAGCACATCCAGCATGCCGATCACACCATTCATGGGGGTACGAATTTCATGGCTCATCATTGCCAGAAAATTCGATTTGGCTTGATTGGCCGCTTCTGCCTTGTCCCGCGCGATTTCAAGATCGAGCATCATGCGCTTTTGCTCGCGCAGATCGCGCAATGTACCGGAAAAATACTGATTCCCTTCGATGCGGTAGTCGCTCAGGGTCAGTTGAATCGGAAAAAGTTCTCCATTCTGGTGCCGGCCCTGTGCCTCGCGCGCCATCCCGAAAAGATAGGGTTTCTCGCGTAAACAGCACCTCGCCGTGGTGCATTCCAACTCTGGAATGATCAGCGAAATATTGGCGCCGATCAGCGCCGCCGGGCTGTATCCAAATGTTTTTCTGACGGCAGGATTGACTGAATGTATCCAACCACTGTCATCAAAAGTGATTGCGACATCTTTCAGGTACTCTACCAGCGCATTGGTTTCTGCATTTTGCAGCCTGATTTCAGCCGTCCGCCGCCTGATCAGCTGTTGCAGATGCAGTCCATAACCCAATGTATTCAACGCATATCCGCTGGCCAGCAGCATGATCAGCGTACTAAACAGGAGCAGCAATGTCGATCCCGGGGTCCATCCCGGTTGCAATGCATCGAGATCCCACATCGCAAACTGCAGGCCGGCCCCGGCGAATCCTTCATCTAAATGGTATACATAATCGGGTGCAATGGCGGCGGGCACCTTGTGTGCTATCAGTGGCGCTGAGGGATGCCAAGTTGCGAAACCTTGGATGCGGAACGCAAGGTTGAAGTAATTGGCTTTATCGATAAAACTGGCAAAGAACTGCTCCACTTCGATTTGGGCCACGGCAAAGCCCAGCAATGCCTTATCAGACTTCACCTTGCCCTTGAAGCTGTCACCACTATAAACAGGATAAATCATCCACCAGACCGGGGCATTCTGTTCAGTTAAACTGGTGGCCATCGCTTTGAGGCCCGTCTTCTCTGCGCTGCGTAATGTGCTGGCAGGAATCTGCGCCGCAAGATGGGTGCCATATAGAGAAGCGCCGTCGTGCTCGGGATAAATATGCCGATGGATATATGTGCCTGCCGCTTCACGCGGCGCCCAAGTCAAGGCTTTGACCCCCGGTGACAGCGTAAAAGAGTGGTTAAAAGTGGCAAATTCGGAGACTGTCACCCGCCTGCTGCTTCTGACCAGACCGCTGACGGCACGCAGCCGGTCCTCGCTGTTATAAATGGCCTTTCTGATCTGGTAAGCAAATTCGGTGGCATTGTCTTCGAACACCTCTCGTATGCTTTGTGTTTCGCTGCGGTTGAATAAATAAATCCCGCCCAATAGCAGGATCGAGATCCCAAACAGCAGCACCACTGCGATAGCAATACGCCGATGCCATCCACCCTGGCCATCGGCGCAGAACCGGATCAATATTGCCGGGGCCAGCAGCGATACCCCTATCGTATCGTGCACATAGCCTGTAATCCAGGTTGCAAGCAAATCGGCACCCGGCAAATCATGGAATTGATATAAAACGATTGTGGTGACCGAAGTTGAAACCAGACATGCAACCGGCCCTGCCAGAAACAGAAAACGTGCGGTTCCAATCACGCTGACGAAGGGTGTCGCCTGTCTCAGCAGTGGCATCACCAAGCACCTGCCGAACAGCGCCTGCATGACTGCCCCGGCAGAGGTGAGTAATGCCGTGAACAAAACGACACTGTCCAGCCCACCGCTGAAACTGCTTTCCGAATGATGAAACAGCCCGGTGATGAATGCTGCTATCCAGATATAGGGAACCAAACGCACCCCCCAAGTCACCAGGGCAACAAACGCCAGGCCAGCGGACAGACTTTCAAGCAAATTACAACTATCAGGTATATCGAAGGTCGCGCTGAGAAGTGCGAGCAAGAAGTAAACGGATACGACTATGACGATACCTGCCGACGACAAATGTAATGCCTGATCACCCGATCTGACTGGAGTGATCAGTCTGGTTTCGTCGGCAGGTTGCATATTTTTATGTCTCGATACGGGCGTAACTGTCGCCTGAAAGTAGTTGGAAAGACCAGAACCGGAAAAGGTGGCAAATAGTCTAGTCCAACTCAATCCGGGTTCATTTGATGAACAAACACCGAAAATTTATACAATTCCAGCATTAGGCTTGGCCCGGCATCTGCATAATGAGGAAGATTAGGCTGGCAAGCAGCTATCGTGACCATGACAGCCATGACTACCCATAGCTTCTCTATTTGACAAAATCAGGATACTGCGATGCGAAGAATCCGCTGCTGTTTTTCCCTGCACCGACGGGTGACGCGTGTCACTCACCAGATTTCAAGATGGGATTCTTGGCAAACATGCACGAAAGTCTGATCATGCCAGCCGATCCTGAAAATCTGACCGAATGGGCGCGGTTTCTGGGCAGCGCAGAGATTCCGGTACTGCGCAAAACCATGCGCAGTCTGACGACACTGCGCGCGCAGGCCACTACGCCCGGGGTACGCGATGTGGCGGCCATCATCAAACAAGATCCTTTAATGATGGTCGAGCTGCTGCGCTACCTGCAGCAACAGAAGCATCAGCGGCAGGAACATGAAGTAATTCAAGTCGAACAAGCATTAATGATGCTGGGTGTGGAAAACGCTCTCGATCATATCGCCACCAAACCGCTGGTGGAAACCGTGCTGCATGCCCATCATGATGCACTGGTGCAACTGCTGCGCCGGGTACACCGGGCGCATGTCGCTTCCAATTACGCCCTGGAATGGGCGATACGCCTACAGGATATCCATTTTGAGGAAATCCGCACAGCCACCCTGCTGCATGACATCACGGAACTGTTGCTATGGTGCTTCTCGCCAGCCAAAATGTTAATGCTGGACAACAACCTTCAAGATCCGGCCACCCACCGGCGCACAGCCCAGGAGAAGGTATTCGGCTTTGCGCTCAATGATCTGCAATCCAGGCTGGTGGCGGAATGGTCATTACCAGCGCTGCTGATCACATTGATGGATGACCAGTGTTCCGCTCAGCCACGTGTACGCAATGTGCGGCTTGCGGTGGATCTTGCGCGTCATGCGGCACATGGCTGGGATAACGAAAGGTTGCACGGCGATCTGGCCGCAATTAGCGAACTGCTGCGCACCACGGTGGATGAAGTCAAGATAATGGTGGGCGCACCCAGCTGACGCTGAGAAGCTGTTTGGAAATTTTCGTTTCAGACCTATTTCTTCAACGTCATATCCATTGCGGCGATACATTATCGCTGAAGTGTCTGGATGACCGCGGCCCGTCGGGCCTTGCCATGCACGGTGCGCTAAGTCACGAAAATGTGGGTGCGCTTGCGCACCGGTTTTTGTTATGCAAGGTGCTTTGATGGCGGTGGTCAGGGTGTTTGATGGTGCGCAAGCGCACCCTACCACCCCAGTCACGCGTTATTCGAAGATCAGGCATTCGAGTGTATCGTTAAACACCAATTCCTCGGGAAGATTGTGCATTGCCCAGTTGATCTCATCGGCGATGAACTTCTCATCACACTCAGCCAGGCAGCTGACGAAGCGGTGTTCGAGCATCGCGATCCATTCGCTACGCGCCATTTGCACAGCATATTCATAGCAATTTTCCTCGACTACTGTCTTGCCGCTCGCTTCGATGATCTGATGATAATCGAGATAAGTCGGACGATACAAATCCATGAAGGCTTCGCTCGCTGGCCACTCGATCTCTTTCGGCATGGCAAAGGTCAGATAAGTGTCGGCCTGCACCAGATCAAACATTTCTGATCCGAACTTATTGTAAATAAGATGAAACGATTGCTTGAACAGGGCCACATCGGCCGTCACCGGCGCCACTTCCTCGAGTGCGTTTTTTTGAGCGATGACATCTGGCCTGGCGGCCAGTTCGGGCGCCACTCCCAGATCGGGATCGATCAAGCGCAATCCATCCGGCTCCAGTCCCTGTTCCAGCGCTGCCTGCCAGATACGGCCATTGCCCGCGCCGATATCGGCAATCTGTCGGCCATCCATTCGGTCACGCAAATCGTCACCGGCGAGCACCGCACCCCAGAAAGCATAGTAGTCCTCCGAGGCAAGCCAGCCCCGCTTGGCCCAGGGCAGTTGTTGTTCACGATTTTCAATGAGTAGTTTTTTCAAACGGATCATCCCCACTTCATTGGTTGGCAACATAGGGCGGAGTAATTGCAGCCCTTTCCTTCCCGCACATAATTCTGTTGACAGAAGCATGAACCACCGATATCACGGTCGAGATCCTTCCGTACGGTTTGGCACCTTACATCGTTATTCTCCAGGATTCAAATCGACATGCCTTTCTTTAAAATTTTCAACAGGATAGATCAAGCCTGGAAAATTCCCCGACATACCTTAATGGACACGGCGCATCAGCTTATCGTAGGCACATGGTGTTCAGGTGGCCTGCGCCAATGTTCTACATTTTGCACTTCCAGACAAATTTGCCCACTGGAATACACAAAAAAAGCCAATCCCACCGAAAGGAAGGATTGGCCTTGGTCAGTCAAAAACGAATTTATTGTTTGGGTTATCAGTGCAGCTGGATGTTGCCGCCTGTCAAGACCCCGGATTTGCTATAGCCGGTATCCAGCTCGATACTGAAAGTGTCATTATTGATCCCGGGTTCACCATAATCACAAGCCTCGACTGTGAAATCGACACCGTCCTGATTGTCGACCCTGGCAGAACCGGAGAAAATCGCACAATTACCTTGAATTTCAAAATCTGTAATTGTCGATCCATGCACCTTCATACCTGTCGCATGATCGTTGTATTGCAGCTGCCCTTTGCCGGGACGTGCATTGAATCCAAAGGTAGCAAAATCCGAACCGCTGCCGATCCGTCCGCCACCGGTAACGAAACCACTGGCTTCTGGATCAGGATCGACTGGCGGCTCTTCCGCTCCGACTTTCCTGGCATGAACACCGCACTGTGCGGACGAGACGATGATTTCGCCATCCAGCAAGGATAGCAGGCTTTTGCGCAGGCTGACGCGCAATACATTGCTGGTAATACCACTGCTATTGACCCCATCGCCGGTTTGCTTCTGCTCATTGATCACAACGGTACCAAGTTTCGTCAATCCACTTACCAAATCGACTCTGGTATTAGGCGGCGCTGAGAGACTGATTTTCTTGCCGCTGATCCAAAGGTTACCCAGAGTGGTAGTAGCATCGCTGTTCGCTTGCTCCCCGTTTGCATAGCTGCTGCAGATCGACTGCAGCAAATCGGCACGAATCAGGCCACCGAGCAAATTGAGATGCTCAATAGAACTTACGCTCATTGCACCCGCCTTAGCTGTACCAACACCACCAGCCGTAATGGTGGATAATGTCTTGCTCTGGACCAGATCCAAGAGGTTCAAGCGTAACAGTGTTTCGGCATCGAAACCCCCATATGGCGCAAGACTGACATAAGGGAATGGGCCCAAATCAACGCTCAACCCAGACAAGCTGCTCAGCAACCCTCTCAGCCCATTCACTTCCAAAGAAAGGCCATAAGCCTCTCCACCGACTGTTCCGATAAGGCTGTCGCTCACGCTACTGCTTTCAACAGCGCCACCTCCATTGTTTTTGGACCCGCCTCCCCCGCCCTTGGATGCATAAGCCGAGCATGACAACGCAGCCAGCAAGCATAACACCGTAGCGGCCCAGATTGTTTTTTTCAAAGCAAGAGACTTATTCATTGTTTTTATCTCCATTGTAATTGACAAATTTGTGACTTAGCCAGAGCAACCACTAGAAACAGTGTCTGCTCTGGTAAACATTCTATCAACATACAATTTCATTTTGAAAGCGTACCTAAGTACGAGTCTTGATAGTTATTGAATAAGTCTCTGATCTATACGCATGTCCGGCATAAACCAACAACGCTACGCGCAGAATATTCTTACACCCTTAAAATCAGTGATACACCCCGATTGCAAGGCTTTGCACTTCAATACGCCGTCGCGTTTCAGCTCATAACTACCACATCCGCCCAACCTATCTGATCGGGATTGACTCCCATAAGCGTAATCGATGCAGCAGATCCAAATGAAACCACGAAATTATTATCTTCGTAAGCGATATCAGTAATATAACTACTGAGTTGCTCCTTGGACTGCAGTCCTATTGCCAAATCGAAAACCAGCTTGTCGCCCTCATTTTTATTGAAATCGAGAATCTGCAAATGCGCTGCTTCGCGAATAACGAAAGCATCGGCACCGGCGCCACCAAAGCTGAGCGTGCCCTCACGTACCGACAAAAAATCATCACCATCCGTACCGGCAAACCTCAGCGGCTCCAAGAATGAGGGAAAGGGACCGCTACGCTCATGATCGATTGACCATGATTCAGAATCCCGAAAGAATAGCCCATCATCGTTAGCTTCCACGAAACGTGTCATCTCGGTTCCGAAATGCGTACCTTTATTACGAACGATATCCCTACCGTCCAGAACAAAAAATTCGTTGGGCTGCATGGCAGCCGGCTTCAGAACGCCGTCAATCAGTTCAAAAAATGCGATCACTTCATTGCCAGACACTTCGAAAACAAAAGCCTTATTATTGTCATAGGCATTTCCAGTACCACTGGGGCCTCTGATTCCACCAGCCCCTCCAGCACTGCCAGCACTTCCACCATCTCCAGCAACGCCGGAATCTCCAGTTCCACCAGCTCCCTCATCGTCACCATGGTCGGGGCTATCACTTTCGCCGCCACTTCCTCCAAGGCTTGCGTCAAGACCCGTATCGCCAATACCAACATTGGCATCGATACCATCATCAGAAACATCCACACCCAGATCTATTAGGCCCTCAACACCCTCCAAACTTTCATCAATAAAACCACCTAGCAGAGACATTTCAAAACTCCTTCCATTAAATTAAAAATCAATTTTCCTTGATTAAATCCAATACAGGCACTCCGTCATTCCATATGCAGCAAGAATATGAAACTCGCAATCAACAACGGTCCGTGAAGAAGAATCTTTACAATTTTTTCAGTTCAGTATGATGTGGCCAAACTCTGCCCAAGATACCTACACGCGAACAGCCTGTTTACCCATACCTGACAAGGCCACCAGCACACGTTTTGCCATGTCCTTCAACGGCACGACTTCATCGACAGCGCCCACCGCAATCGCCTCTCTGGGCATGCCGAACACGACACAGCTTGCCTCATCCTGTGCCAGGTTATAGGCGCCGGCCTGACGCATCGCGAGCATGCCTGCTGCGCCATCCTTGCCCATGCCGGTCAGGATCACGCCGACTGCATTCTTGCCGGCATACTGGGCAGCCGAGCGGAACAGCACATCCACTGACGGACGATGGCGATTGACAGGATCGGCCTGACTCAATTCGGTTACATAATTTGCGCCGCTTTTCTTGAGCAAAAGGTGTGAATGACCGGGTGCAATATAGGCATGACCAGGCAATACGCGCTCCCCGCCCTGCGCTTCCGCAACCTGGATTTTACAAAGCCGGTCCAGGCGCTCGGCAAAGGTACGGGTAAAGGTTTCCGGCATATGCTGGGCAATCAGAATGCCAGGGCAATCCGGTGGAAGATTGATCATGAAATCCTTGATCGCTTCGGTCCCACCTGTGGAAGCCCCCACGATGATCAGTTTCTCGGTCGACATGCCATGACGCTTGAACACAGCAGGCAAACTCTCGGAAGCGTCATGGCTGCGATTGCTGGCAACTGTATCTGGACGCCGGATTCTGGCAGCACGCGCCACCCGGATCTTGTTCGCTATTTCATCGGCATACGTTTCCAGGCCATGGCGAATATCCATTTTCGGCTTGGCGACAAAATCCACCGCGCCCAGCTCCAGTGCGCGCAAGGTGGCTTCCGATCCCTGTTCCGTCAAGGTGGATACCATCACCACCGGCATCGGCCGCAACCGCATCAGCTTTTCCAGAAATTCCAGCCCGTCCATTTTCGGCATCTCGATATCCAGCGTCAGCACATCCGGATTCAATGTGCGAATCATTTCGCGCGCGGCCAGTGGATCGGGCGCAGCCCCGATCACCTCCATGTCCGGCTGGCTATTGATGATATCCGTCAATAATTTACGAATGAGCGCGGAGTCATCGACGACCAGCACGCTGATTTTGTCCATAAGGATTCTCCTGATTGTTGGGGATAGCGGATGGTATGTCCATTTCCGTAAGAGTTTGTAACAGGCGGCCATAGCGTTGCTCGCGTTGCACGATGGAATCGTTATGCAAGACATACAACTTCTTCATCAACACCCTGCCGCTGTGAGGAAAAAAATAAATTTTGCGTGGATTGAAGCCGACCAAATCCTCGGCAAGAATACGAATGCCATGTTCAGCCAGATAGGTTTTGACGAAATCAGCATTTTGGGTGCCGATTCTCGACGAAAGCATGGCGCGCTGCACATTTCCTCCACCGAACACTTTCGCCACCAGATTGGCCTTACGCGCCCCGCTCCGGAGGATTTCCCCGATCAGCGCATCCATCGCATAATCTCCAAAACGCGCGGAAGCCAGCTGGACGCCTTGATCATCCTTGCCAGCCGGCAGCATAAAATGATTCATGCCACCGATGCCACTCTGGCTGTCGTACACGCAGGCCGAAACACAGGAGCCCAGAACGGTCGTCAGCACAATCTCTCGCGTCGTCACATAATACTCACCCGGCAACAATTTGACTGCATCGAGATTGAAGTACTGATCGAAGTAGAAGTTTGTGGCGTGATGGGGATTTATCATGATTTTAATTGTGCTTGGGCCACTCAGAAATTGAGTGTAACGACAATTGTGTCGACATACGTCCCTGCCGAAGGGTTTTGCCCAGCTGGAATGGAACCATACACCGGATAATTCCGCACCACTGTCAACAGACCCAAAAGGTAGCCATCGGTGATTCTTGCCGTACCGGCATGACCGTCTCCCCAGATACTGGTCCGGGCGGCATTGGTATACAGGTTGTAGCGCAGCTGATTTCCGCCATTCATTAAATACCGGGGTGTATGGCTACCACTGTTGCCGGGACTCAGCAAAATTTCATAACTGATCAACAGGCTGACTAAGCCAACCAACGAACAGCTGACCCTTACGTTACCGCTTGACTCGAGTGTCGCCGGGCTGAGGAAGTTGTAGCTTCCAAACCCGAGATTATTGGCGCTTACCGTACAGCTCCCAACTGCCTGCACGCTTTTTGGCCACACCATTGCAAATATTAACGACAAACAAACAATAATCTGTATGCTCGTGGTCTTCAATGAATCAGTTCCTCGCAATAAAAATCTCCAAGATCCGGTAACGGATCATCATTCTTGGAATAATTCAGCTCAAGCTCACAAACTTGCCCGTCGGGTAATTTCACGCGCAGTTGATTATTGTTTGCCAGCCCAGAGAGAAAAACCTGCCCATCCAATGCAACTGGAAATAATTCTTCCTGTCCGACAACCTGTACCAATGTTCCAGACGCCGCCACCTGTCCGTCTGGCGCAATAATTCTGAGCAAAGCATCATTCGCTTGATGTACAGGAAACTCAATTGTGAGACCGCTTCGAAAATAGGGAATGGCATGCTGCTCCAGCACGTCGACCCTGGCGCCCAATGGCAGATCCATCTGCTCAATACTGAGGCGATTTCTCTGATAAGGGCGCAACCTTGGAACCAGCGCATTACCGGCGGCATTGGTACGTGCAACGGGTTGATTCTCGGCATATACCTGAACATCTGGATAACCCGGTACCTGAACAACGGCAAAACTGTCCCCAAGCTGGCGCGCGAGAAATGCTTCCCCCCCCAGAAAAGCAAATCCCCCTCGCAGCGAAGCACGCAGCGCATTGCCAAAATAGCTGTGTGCGGCTTCCAGCATGTAAGTACCATAATCATTCTGCATATTCAGGCCAGCCTCCAGCCGCTCACCCCCCTCTTTACCGGCCAGAATTCGATAACCCATTCCGGTCCCCGGTGGAAGATTCCTTTGCACTTGCATCATCGCAGCATTCGATCCCTGATCACGCCAGTTGGTATTCATGTTAACCGTTGTGCGTTCATCCAGTGCATAGGTCAAGGTCAATCCCAGAGAATGCTGGCTTGTTTCCCGCAAGCTTTTGATTGCGGTCAACCCCATAAACCAGCCCCGTCCCAGTCTCTGATTGTAGCTGGCACTTATCAGTTCGCTATCCGAGGCATGGCGATTATCCATGCGCAAATAACTGAGCCCGAACGATCCCAATCGCGCATCCCGCCAGCCGATATGTGCGGTCGTCTGCTGCGCTGGCGCCGAGATACGCCCACCGAATACCGTGTCATGCGACTGAAATCCAAGTTGATCAAAATTACGGGAAGTGATTTGGGTGCGCGCGCCCAGACTCATTCGTTGCGTCAATCGATCGAAGCCAAACATTATCAGCCCGCCCACGCCCCGGCCACTATGACTTGCGGCAAAACCGGCATCGAAAATCCCCAATGTGGGAAACAACATGACGCCACTCAATCCAGTCACCCGGTGATCGACGCTTAACTCTCCACGCACTTCTGTTGTCAGGCCATCATTCCATCCATATCGTTTCGTCCCCGACAGCAGCCAGTTGCCATAATCATTGCTGCGCGACGCAAAATTCCGGCGTGCCCACCCTATTTCATAAGAAAAATCACTGAGCCCGCGCTTGAGCAGATTACGGGCAGCATAGTAAGGCTGATGTAGAATTTGCTCGCGTCCGAGCAAATCCCTGACGACCATTCTGACCTCACCCATACCGGTCACGACAGGAAGCTCGCGGATCGAGAAAGGACCAGCCTCCACATTCTCCTGATACGTCAAAACATTGTTGATATAGACTTCCGCGGTCGAGGGCAAAGCGGCCGAGCCGGAGAAAGCGGGCAATGGGAAAGTGATGTAATCAGGGCGGGTTGCGAAATTGGTTCCCCATTGCAGGCCAAGCAATCTAACTGGCCGCCCCCATGCACCGCCACGACTGACTGTATCCCCAACTCTCAGGCTGGCCATTCGCTCGGGATCATCGAGCGTCAGCGTACTCTCAAGCCGGATAACACTGCGGTCTGCACTCAAATCACGGCCAAGAAACTGTGTCGTCATCACCCCACCCCCCGCAAACATCCCGATTTCCGCTAACCCACCGACCATGTGCGCACCGTTGAATCGCTGGGCAGAAAAATCATAATTGACGAAACCACCGATTGCCGGAATCTGAGGAATATCATCCCAGGCAGAAAGCAAATTGATGGTTGTAGTAGGTAACTGATCCGGCGGGACCTCAATCTGCAAGGATTGTGTGGCAGCATTCACGCTGTATTTGATTGATTCAATGCCATTGAGCAGAATGAAAACCTGTTCTTCCAGTCTGCATGCTTGCTCGTTCCGAATCGGCTCCGGTAGACGCCATCCCGGCAGATCCTGCTGCCGCACCCAGATATCGCGATCAGGCGAAATCAGAGCAAATATGTTTTGCTTGAGATGCCGGCCATTAAGGGAAACGTCAAAGATGCTTTCCTGATATGCGGCCATGCCGTCCATACAGACTGCCACAGTCTCTCCTTTAACTTTAACCACATTGCGCTCGTTGGCATCATGGGGCAATTTATCGCTCTCCCGCGCCCAGGCCATTGCTTCGAAACCTGGACAGCCACCGACTGAAATTAGAGCAAGGATAATGAGACGAAAGCACGATGTCTCAGTCACCCAACACCGCTTCGGCGTCAACCTCTCCAGCATCGGTTTGTCCGCTAATCTTCAATCGTGTACCGGGAAGGAGGATATGAGAAGCGTTGATCGACCAGGAGCGGCTTTGACCCGGCAATAAATAATCCATTCCCCTGTGTTCAGCCAGGACTGAATGATTCGTCACATCTTGCAAGGAAAATCCCGTTATCTGCACATGCGCCTCGCCATGATTGGTCGCTTCCACACGCAATGCTTTGTCAGGCGTGATACCGACTCGCCACTCCAGCAATGGATGCGCTGTTTTCTCGAGCGGTGCCACAAAAACGGGAATGCCAAAGCGCAGTGTGACCTTGACTTCGGCTGATGATTCCCCTTCAACCGGCACTTCTTGCAGGAACAGTCGATAAGCCCGCTCATGCAGTTTATCGGGCTGTCTTCGCAACCCTACTCGGACAATCTGGGTGCCGCCTGGGGGTAAAGTAAAAATGGGGGGTGTAGCCAACAGATCACTTGTAGCCGCATAGCGATCTTCGCCAGCATGCTGTGTCCAGGACATTGCCTTCAACTGCATCACGCGCGCGGCATCGCTTTCGTTGCCAATTTTCAGCACCGCGACTGAATGCAATCTGGATAGCGTGATCCGGGTGGGATTGATCTGGAATGTGCTCGCTTCCAGATTGAAAAAAAACGACACGCACAACAACAGAACAACAAAATGACGAAACAATACACTCATGCCATGATGCCAGTGGTTTAAAAATCCAACGTGACTGTTATGGTATCAGCATAAGCTCCGGCCGGCGCAGGCTGTCCACTGAATACCCTGCCATAGACATTATGAACCGTTGGTGCGGCCACAGCAGTGGCGCCGAGCGTGTCGGTTCCTATTGTATTCCCCCAGAGAGTGGTCCGGCTTGCATCCTGATACAAGGTATATTCCAGTGTATTGCTACCCGAAGTCATCTTGCGGACCGATACCGTCGCACCATCCCCTATCCCGGCATTGAGCCCAATGGTGTAAGGCGTGCCCGTTGTGCAGGTGACAGTGACGGTATTGGCGCCATCCAGATCGGAAGCAGCAGTTGGATCATAATTACCAAAAGCCAAGGGTGTTGCTTCCACCAGGCAACTGGTATCTACCGTGGCAGATACTGAGAAAGTGGTTGTAGCCGTTTCGCTGTACGCTGTCTGGCTTAAGCTGAGCACCCACGCGACAACTACGATTACCAGCAATCGGCGACCAGTCAAATTTTTAATAGCAAAATACATAAATTTCAAAAAATTCAAGTCAAACATTTTTTTGAACCGACTTATAAACCGTGCGGTCACAAATCTTGATCAAATCCGCCGCATGCTGGAATACCTCCGAATGCCCCATGAACAGCAACCCATCGGGATCAAGCAAGGGTATAAATTTCTGCAGTATCCGGTATTGCGTAGGCTTATCGAAATAAATCATGACATTGCGGCAAAAGATCGCCTCGAATGGCCCGCGCAATGGCCAGGCGGCCCCCAGCAGATTGAGCTGCTTGAATGCAATCAGATCCAACAACTCCGGCCTGACCCGGACATAACCGTCACGCCCCCCGCTGCCTTTGAGAAAAAAGCGCTTGATCCGCTCCTGGGACATGCTTTCCAGCCGCTCCATCGGGTACACACCCTGGCGGGCAGTCGCCAGCACGTTGGTATCGATATCGGTGGCAAGGATGCGCACAGGTGGCTTGAATGAACCGAAGGTCTCGACCATGGTGATTGCCATGGAATACGCTTCTTCTCCAGTCGAACATGCGCTGCACCAGAGCTTCATCAGCTTGCCGGTTCTTTTCCTCTTCATGTGTTCGGCCAATATCGGAAAATGGTGCGCTTCCCGGAAAAAAGCGGTCAGATTGGTTGTCAGCGCATTGACGAATGCCTCCCATTCCTCATCTTCACTATTGCTTTCCAAACGCAGCAAATAATCGCCGAAACTCTGTGCGCCTGTCATGCGCAAGCGGCGGGACAACCGGGTATAGACCATTTCCTGCCGGTTATCTGCCAGAGCGATGCCAGCGCGAGCGTAGATCATTTTTTTGACCGACTCAAAATCTCGCAAGGAAAAGGCATATTCACGGGAGGTTTGCTCAAACTGAGGCTCTGCACTCATAGGATACTTTCGCTATAAAAGTTAAGTGGGACGTACCAAATCCAAGGATGTATCTGAACAGCATCCGGCAGAAGATTCAGCCATGCATAATCATGCGTGGCCGAATCTTCCCTGCGTCATCCCCAAACTTCTGGTGTGCCTCCATACCGTATCATCACCTGTCGGCTCAAAACTCTTCCCACTCCCCATCAGTGCCGGTTTTGGCTGGCGTGCCAGCCTTGCCAGATTTACCCCCACCCCTGGCACGCGGCAACCGCTCGACATTGGTTGCCCGGTTCGGGCCACGCCGTTCAACAAATGCCGGCGCATGGGTCTTTACCTGCCCCATGCCTTGCTCCAGTTTGAAACTGGTCACTGCCCGCGCCAGCTGTTCCGCCTGTTCACGCATCGATTCCGATGCGGCCGCTGCCTGTTCGACCAATGCCGCATTCTGCTGGGTAATTTCATCCATCTGGGTAATCGCCTGGTTGACCTGCTCGATGCCCAGGCTTTGCTCCTGCGAAGCAGCCGAGATTTCGCCCATGATGTCGGTCACACGCTTGACCGACAGCACGATTTCTTCCATTGTCTTGCCTGCCTGATCCACCAGCTGGGTGCCATCTTCGACCTTGTGCACCGAGTTGCCGATCAGCTCCTTGATTTCCTTGGCGGCGGCTGCCGAACGCTGCGCCAGGGTACGCACTTCGGTTGCCACCACCGCAAAGCCACGCCCCTGCTCACCCGCGCGCGCCGCTTCCACCGCCGCGTTCAAGGCCAGAATATTGGTCTGGAAAGCGATGCCATCGATCACGCTGATGATGTCGACGATTTTCTTCGAGCTGTCGTTGATCGCGCTCATGGTCTGCACCACCTGGCCGACTACGTCGCCCCCTCTGACTGCCACATCCGAAGCTGACGCCGCCAGCTGATTGGCCTGGCGGGCATTGTCCGCATTCTGCTTCACGGTCGAAGTCAGCTCTTCCATACTGGCCGCCGTCTGTTCCAGGTTGGCCGCCTGCTCTTCGGTACGTTGCGACAAATCGACATTGCCATCGGCAATCTCTTTCGAGGCCGTGCCGATCAGTTCCGCCGCTTCCTTGATCTGGCCAATGATGCTCGTCAATTGGGCAATCGTGACATTGGAATCCTCCTGCAATTTGCCGAACATGCCCTGGTATTCGCCTCGCATTTGCTGGGCCAGGTTCCCATCCGCCAGCGCGCCCAGGACATTCGCCAGTTCGTTCAATCCGTTGGAGGTGGTGGCCATGAGCTGATTGATACCTTCAGCCAGCTGCTTGAAGAACCCTTCCTTGTCTTCCAGTGGCAAGCGTTTGCCGAAGTCACCTGCCACGGCCGCCCGCACAATCTCCACCACTTCTTTCTCGACTGTCAATTCCTGCGTGCGGTCTCGCCATTCGACCGCCGCGCCAGCCCGCTCGCCAGCTTCGTTCATGACCGGCATCAATATCAGTGAATAGGTACGCTTGCCCATCTTGACATTGTCGATTTGCTGAGGCTGCGACAATTCGGCCAGGCGTGGTTTCAACTTGCTTAACACTGCCGTCTCGTCTGTTGTACTCGCCAGGATTTTGCGCACCAGACGGTTCATAAAGATGACAGTGCCTGAAGTATCTGAAATCATCACCGCCGAGGTGGCGATATCGAGCGCGTTACGAACGCGCAAATTCTCGATATTCATCCGTTTGGTTTCCGCAAAGTCAATCCCGGCGCGGATTTGCATGGACTTCAAGGACTCAGTCAGGCGGCCGATTTCATCATGGTTGGCCACCGTAATCTGGGAGGTATAGTCGCCTTGTGCCATTTTTTCCAGATGCCCGATCAGGGTATTGACCGGCTGCTGAATCGCGCGATACAACATGGCCGCCATCCCGCCCGCGAGGCCCAAGCTGATTATCATTCCGGCATAGGCCAGTCCAGCATGTTGCGGCATCAGCCAGGCCGATACCGCCATACCCAATGCAGGTACGGTGGCCAGCAAGGCAATCCGGGCACGCAGAGAGACCCGACCAATTTTTTGCCTGATCGCGCCCCAAAATCCCTCTGCAATCACCTCGCCTGCCACGATGCGCACTTTTGCCCGCCCTTCGCGCATTTCCTGGTACAGCTTCTCGGCGGCCTGAATCTGCTCACGGGTTGGCTTGCTGCGCACGGACATATGCCCGGTAATCCGGCCCTGCTCCTTGATCGGGGTAGCGTTGGCATAAACCCAGTAATAGCCACCATCCTTGCTGCGATTCTTGACCATCCCACTCCAGGGTTTGCCCTGCTTGAGCGTATGCCAGAAATCCTCGAACGCCTCGGGTGGCATGTCCGGATGGCGCACAATATTGTGCGCCTGCCCGATCAGCTCCTGCTCGGTATAGCCGCTGATATCAACAAAAGGCTGATTGATATAGTTGATCACACCCTTGGGGGTCGTCCGGGAAACGAGATATTCTCCATCCTTCATTTCCTTCCCTACATTGGTGATCGGCATGTTGATCCGCATTACATGGTCTCCCGTATTGACTCAGTTCTTCGCTATAAAACGCTAACCCATTCCCTCGACTGTTCAGAATTCTTCCCAGTCTCCATCAGTTCCGGTTCTGGCAGGCGCTGAAGCTGTTGGTTTGCCGGTCTTGGCGGTTTTGCTGCCGCCCTTGGCATGCGGCAATCGTTCGACATTGGCTGCCCGGTTCGGACCACGCCGTTCAACAAATGCAGAAGGATGGGCCTTCGCCTGTCCCATGCCCTGCTCCAGCTTGAAGGCAGCCACTGCGCGCGCCAACTGATCCGCCTGCTCGCGCATTGATTCCGATGCGGCCGCCGCCTGTTCGACCAGCGCCGCATTCTGCTGGGTGATTTCGTCCATTTGGGTAATCGCCTGGTTGACCTGCTCGATACCCAGGCTCTGCTCCTGCGAGGCGGCCGAGATTTCGCCCATGATGTCGGTCACACGTTTGACCGACAGCACGACTTCTTCCATCGTCTTGCCAGCCTGATCCACCAGCTGAGTACCATCCTCGACCTTATGCACCGAATTACCGATCAGCTCCTTGATTTCTCTGGCTGCTGCCGCCGAGCGCTGCGCCAGAGTGCGCACTTCTGTCGCCACTACCGCAAAGCCTCGGCCCTGCTCACCCGCGCGTGCCGCTTCCACTGCCGCATTCAGCGCCAGAATATTCGTCTGGAAGGCAATCCCATCTATCACGCTGATAATGTCGACTATTTTCTTCGAACTATCGTTGATCGCGCTCATGGTTTGCACTACCTGGCCGACCACATCGCCCCCTCTGACCGCCACATCCGAGGCCGATGCCGCCAGCTGATTGGCCTGGCGCGCATTGTCCGCATTTTGTTTCACTGTCGAGGTCAACTGCTCCATGCTGGCAGCGGTCTCTTCCAGGTTGGCCGCCTGCTCTTCGGTGCGTTGCGACAAATCGACATTGCCATCGGCAATCTCTTTCGAGGCCGTGCCGATCAGTTCCGCGGCTTCCTTGATCTGCCCAATGATGCTCGTCAATTGTGCAATCGTAATATTCGAGTCATCCTTCATTTGCGCGAACATACCCTGGTACTCATTGGTGATTTTCTGTGTCAAATCGCCATCAGCCAGAGCATCCAGAATACGGATCATGTCTTTCAGACCTGTTTCGCACACATGCATCAGCTGGTTCAAACCATCGACCATTTTATGGAATTCATGCTGATACCTGTCCGCCTTGCCACGACGCGAGAAATCACCCGCCACCGCGCCATCCACCAGGTACTTGATTTCGCCATTAATGGCCTGCAGGCTGGTTTTAACCTTGTTCATTGCTTCGGTGATTTGCGCTTCTTCACCCGGCAGTTTGTCCATATCCATCGACAAATCACCCTGTGCGTAGCGCGAAATGACTTCCACCAGCCGTTTCTTGACCGCCAGATGTGCAGACACTAACTCGTTGGTCGCTGCAGCAATCTCGCCATAACTGCCAGGGAACTGTCCCACTGGAATGCGATGGCTGATCAAGCCCAGGTCATGCTGCTTCTTCATCTGCTGCTGCGCTTCGGAAAAACTATTCAATACTGCGGCCATCTTGCGCATTGCCTGCAACAACACTGACATTTCATCACGCCCAGTGACCTCAATCCTTTGATCCAGCTGACCGGTAGCAATGCCTTCCGCCACCTTGACCGCCTGGTTGATCGAACGGCTGATCGCACCAATCAGGACAAACCCGAACACGCCCGCAAACAGGACACCCAATACAATTGCAGTGATCGCCGTCATCAGCATTTTGGAAAAATCTGCCTGGGCGAGCGCATACTCTTCCGCTGCAACCCGTTCCTGCAATTCGATCAAATGAAACAACGTATCATGCACGGCATCGAACTTGCCGCCCGCATCCTTGACCATATTTTCGATGGCAGCTTCAAAATCACCGTTGATGGCCAAATTCAGTGTGTGATTGCGTGATGCCTGATAATTTTTCCACTGTTCGGTGAAGCGGTTAGCCAATGATTGCTCTTCGGAGGTGAGATAAGTTGAACTGAATTTCTGCCAACGCTGATTAACGTCGGTATCGACTTCCACCACCGATGCCGCGCGTTGACGGGCGGCATCGGTATTCCTCAGATTGGCGGCCATGACCGCGTGCAAACGGATCTGCTGCATGCTATCCAGCACATGTGACAAATCCGATAGCGGCACAGTCCGATCTTCGTAGACCGTTTCCAGTTTTGCGTTGGATTGATACATACCATACAGCCCCATGGCACCGATCCCTATCAGCAGCAACGACAACGCGCCAATGATCAAAACCAGCCGGGACTTGATCGTCATATTTTGCAACATATTTACTCCTTACACTCGATGTGACTCGCTAACAGAATAATTACCCGTTTTTTCATGCTCTTGCCTAGTACTCCGTTCCGCCAATTAGCTTACAAATGAAATCGATGGATTCGCCTGCCAGGCTAGGAGGCTGTCCGAGAATAGACTGATCTACTGCGGACGAGCCTGATTGGCTGGATTTTTCGATCCTTTTCGTTGAATAGAATGACTATTCGCCTCAAATGATCGAAAAATCCAGCCAATCAGCCTTGCCCTCGCTACGATCGCTATTCTCGGACAGCCTCCTAGGCGCAAACCGCAGTCATAGCCGTAGCTATGGCGAGGATTTGCAACAACGCATGACAGGCGAAGGCGCGATTTCATGTAAGCGGTTTGGCGGAACGGAGTACTAGGCACTCACCTGTTCCAACAAACCCATTTCACGACTGCTCATGAGCTTTTCGATATCCACCAAAATCAACATGCGGTTATCCACGGTACCCAACCCCATGATGTATTCGGTGTCGATGACCGCGCCGAACTCCGGGGTGTCTCGTAACTGTTCAGTTTCCAGATTGATGACGTCGGAGACCCCGTCCACGACGATGCCTACCACGCGCCCAGACAAATTCAATATGATGACGACGGTAAATTGGTCGTAATGCGCTTCGCCCAGATTGAATTTGATGCGCATATCGACAATCGGCACAATCACGCCGCGCAGATTGACCACACCCTTGATAAATTCCGGAGCATTGGCAATACGTGTGATCGCGTCATAGCCACGAATTTCCTGGACTTTCAAAATTTCAATACCATATTCCTCCTTGCCCAACCGAAAAGTCAGAAATTCGCTGCTGGAAGAATTGTGGGTCGCATTTAAAGATTCACTTGCACTAGCGGCTTGTGTTTGCTGCATGTTCCTTGCTCCTCGTGTATGCATAGAATGGAATAGGCTTAATCGGCATTTTCAGCAGGAATTTGACCCAAACGCCAAGCATTCATGAACGTTTCCGATCAGGCCGCATCAACCATTCTCTGTTTGGTGACATGGACCAATCCCACCGCATCGAGTATCAAGGCGACACTGCCGTCGCCCATGATGGTCGCGCCGGATACGCCCTGCACCCGGCGATAATTGCTTTCCAGGCTTTTGATCACGACCTGATGCTGACCGACCAGGGTATCGACGAACATGGCGGCCTTGCTCCCCTCGGCATCGAGAATCACGAGAATGCCTTCGTGTATCTCCTGTACGGCAGGCTGCAAGTGAAAGACCTCATGCAGCGCGATGACCGGCAAGTACTCTCCGCGCACTTGCACGACCCTGCCCTGTCCTCTGACGGTCTTGATATCCGCGGCAGCGGGCTTGAGCGATTCGGTGATATAGGTGAGCGGCACGATAAACAGCTGATCGCCGACTGCCACTGACAGTCCGTCCAGAATCGCCAGGGTCAATGGCAAGCGTATCGATATTCTGGTGCCTTGTCCGGCAACAGAATCAATTTCGACCCGTCCGCCCAGTCCCTGGATATTGCGCTTGACGACATCCATGCCGACACCGCGTCCGGAGACATCGGTGATCGCATCCGCCGTCGAGAAACCTGCCTCAAAGATCAGCATCCAGACATCCTGGTCCGGCATGTTATCGCTGACAGCCAAGCCGCGGCTGCGCGCCTTCGCCAGAATTTTTTCGCGGTTCAGACCTGCGCCGTCGTCGGCCACTTCGATGACGATACTGCCGCCTTGATGCGACGCGCGCAGGGTGATCGTGCCTTTGGCCGGCTTGCCCATCGCTTCCCTTTTATCCGGCGCTTCAATCCCGTGATCCAGGCTGTTGCGGATCAGATGCGTCAGCGGATCGGTGATCTTCTCGATCAATCCTTTATCCAGCTCAGTGCCTTCTCCCACCGTTTTGAGATCGACCTGCTTATTGAGTTTGGAGGCAACATCCCGCACCACGCGCGGGAAACGACTGAAAACAAAGCTGATCGGCATCATGCGAATCGACATGACCGCTTCCTGCAAATCACGGGTATTGCGTTCCAGCTGGTTCAGGCCGTTAATCAGTTTCTCGTAAATCACCGGATCGATCTGGGAAGCGGTCTGCGCCAGCATCGCCTGAGTAATCACGAGTTCACCGACCAGATTGATCATCTGATCGACTTTTTCGATGCTGACACGTATCGAGGAAGACTCGTTATTAGCCGCTTTGGTTGGCTCAGCCGGCTTCTTGGACGACTGGCCACTGGCAGATGCATCAGCAGCTGACTGATCATCCCGGGCGACTGCCGCATCGACAGCCAAGGATTCATCATTCCCGGCTCCGGAAAGGTTCTGAGCGTTCTCATCAAAGGGGGCCGGTGAACCCTGCAGCGCAACTTCCTGATCGGTTTCGTCCGTTCGCCCGGTTAGCGATGCGTCATTCTGTTCACTTTCTGACCCTGGATCCGGTGATTGGACTGCAGAGGCAGCCGCCTCCTGTCTGATCGAAAGACTGACAGGATCAACGATAAAGACCAGCGCTTCCCAGGTATCCTCCTCGCTCATCTGGGTAGTCAGCCGCAATACACACCGATCGCCGCTATCAGGGGCAGTCAGATTTTCCAATACACCCTGGCAAGCTAAATCGTGCAGCAGCTTTTGCTTGACGCGTTCCGCCAGATCACCACAGGCGAATTCGATGTGATAAGTTACGGCAGGTTGGGTGGACTTATCTTCGCTTGCAGCCAGCTGCGTTGCCTGTGGCTGAGCGGGACTATGCCCGGCAGACTCACCGTCCGCAGCGAGAGCGGCCCCGGTCTCTTGCTCAGGCACAACCGGTGCGGACACACCCTGTTCCTGGGCTGTTTCCACCATTAACGCTTTTAACTTCTGAGCGACTGCCGCGGCTTCTTCGGCATCCGCCTTATCCAAGCCACGATGCCCATCCAGCTGTTTTTTCAGGACGTCCCCCGCTTGCAAGAAGGCATCGACCATCTCGCTGCGAATTTCGAGCTCACCTTTGCGTAACTTGTCCAGCAATGATTCCAGCATGTGGGTCATCTCCGTCATATCCGTAAATCCAAATGTGCCCGCTCCGCCTTTTATGGAATGCGCCACCCTGAAAATGGCATTCAAATCTTCTGCATCCGGCGACTGAATATCCAGTCCGAGCAGGCGTGATTCCATTTCGGCCAGCAGCTCGCTGGCTTCCTCAAAAAATATCTGGTAAAACTGTTCTAAATCGGTACTCATAGAGACTCCCGTCTAAAATTTTGCAACAGCTTACTGCACGGAGAAAATTCATATCGCATCGAATAAACTAATAAACGGGTGTTAATTCTCGTAGGATTTTGTTTATTCGAAACAGAAGGACGCCATTAGG
The DNA here is from genome assembly GCF_050584665.1 of Nitrosomonas sp. ANs5. NCBI lineage: Bacteria > Pseudomonadati > Pseudomonadota > Betaproteobacteria > Nitrosomonadales > Nitrosomonadaceae > Nitrosomonas > Nitrosomonas sp. ANs5. The sequence goes on along the minus strand of NZ_JBEUDO010000005.1, from coordinate 48,808 downwards.
CGCTAAAATGGGCGGATAAATTGCATTGCCAACCCTTTTGAATACCTTGTAATATCGCAAGGTGAAACTTTATTTATCATTTAAAACCGGGTAGTGAAAATAAAATGACGCGGCGTTGTTACGTGATCAGACAACAGGATAAAAATACGGCGGTAGCCTTTATCGACAGCCAGATCGATAAGAATCCAAAGTGGCTCGGCTTGGTTGAATCACAGTGCGTTATCGCTGAACAGGAGTATCGCGAGACCAAGGCCGATTCCACCAGTCTCAATGCCTGGTGCCGAAAATGGCTGAATGAAACGCAATGGGGGCAGATTAAAGATGCCATCAATACCGCCAGGACACAGCAAGAGGAATTGAAACGCATACAGCCTCATCGCACGATCAGCCTGACGCATCAGGCCTGGCAGATACTCTCCGATCTTGCCCGGCAAGAAGGCATTACGCTCTCGGAAGTGATCGTCAACCGGCTTGGCAAGGAATGGATGACCGTTTTTGTACGCGCCGACTCACGCTATGACAATGCGCAACTCAACCGCCGCGCCAGATCCTGATCATGCAATGCTCGTCTGACATATCGTCCTGCCGGTCATTGCATGATAGCCATATGCTTTGGGTATTTAGGCAATTACTGTAATCTTCGATGCTGACTCATATCCTGACCCCTTCATTTAACCGTCTGATCGACAAAGCGGCATGGGCCCGCGAGCGGTTGCAGTCCCATGCGGGACAATCCGTGCGCTTTGAAATCGAATCCTTGTTGACCCTGGACTTCAGGATCGAATCAGATGGTCATGTCATGCCTGCGAACCATGGTGAAGCAGCTGATGCCATATTGACCCTCACACCCGATCTACTGGCCCGGCTTGCAGCTAACGACAAGCAGGCATTCCACGAAATCTCGCTGAATGGCGATCCAACACTGACGGAAACATTGTTATACTTGGGGAAGATACTACCCAGCGAAATCGAAGCGGATTTGAGCGTACTCATCGGTGATGTCTTGTCCCACCGTGCGGTTCAAGCGGGGCAAGGACTGCTTCACTGGCATCTGCAAAGTGCGCACAATATTTCGCAAGCTCTTGCCAGATTTCTTGCTGAAGAGCAGCCCGTGATAGCCAGCAGAAACCAGCTTGATCAACTTGCGTCTGAAACTGAGGCGCTGCAAGAGCAGGTTTCACGGCTTGAAACAAGAATTCAGGCACTCGCTATCCCGCACAAACCTCAGACTGAAAACAATCGCTTATCCTTGGCCAATCAACGATGAAGCCTTGCATGACGTGGCATAGCATTATGCTGCACGCGATCCATCGCCCGCAAATTTACTGACTCAACCCATTATTCATGCGTTTCTTCCGCCTCCTGAAAATCATCCTGACCGCCTTCCGTTTTGGTCTGGATGAAATTTTGCTCAGCCAGACTCGTCTGCGTGCGCTCAAAGCGATTTCCCTACTGTTGCCATTCCGTGCGCGTCTTAAATTGCCGCGTGCTGTCCGGCTGCGTTTAGCGCTGGAAGCTTTGGGGCCGATTTTCATCAAATTCGGCCAGATGCTCTCCACTCGCCGGGATCTGCTGGCGCAGGATTTTGCCGATGAGCTGGCCTGGCTGCAGGATCGCGTGCCCCCTTTCCCATCGGAACAAGCGATCAAGCTGCTGGAAACCGTTTATGGCCGGTCAGTCTACGAAGTATTTCTGGAGTTCGAAAGCGAACCGGTAGCGAGCGCGTCCGTCGCACAGGTGCATTACGCAATCCTGCAGGACGGCACCCGCGCAGCCGTCAAGATTCTGCGGCCCGACATCGCGCCAGTCATTCATCATGACGTCGCGCTGATGGAAACCGGCGCCTGGCTGCTTGAATCCATCTGGCTGGATGGCAAGCGCCTGAAACTGCGCGAAGTGGTCTCAGAATTCGCCCGCCATTTGGAAGATGAACTCGATCTCATCCGCGAAGCTGCCAATTGCAGTCAGCTGCGCCGCAATTTCATGAATTCTCCTTTGCTGTTGGTGCCCGAAGTTTACTGGGATTACTGTCACCCGGAAGTCATGGTCATGGAGCGCGTCATCGGCACACCAATCAGCCATGTTGCAACATTGCGCGAAAAAGAGATCGATATTCCTCAACTGGCCCGCATGGGCGTGGAAATTTTCTTCACACAGGTTTTCCGTGATGGATATTTCCATGCCGACATGCACCCCGGCAATATTTTCGTAGGCGACGATGGCCGCTACATCGCAGTGGATTTCGGCATCATGGGATCGCTGAGCGATCAGGACAAGAATTATCTGGCACAAAATTTCCTGGCATTCTTTCGTCGTGATTACCGCCGTGTGGCGCAGGCACATATTGAGGCTGGCTGGGCCCCAAGAAACACGCGCGTGGATGATTTCGAGGCGGCGATCCGGGCTGTGTGCGAACCCATCTTCGACCGCCCCTTAAAGGAAATCTATTTTGGCCGCATCTTGCTGCGTTTGTTCCAGGCCTCGCGCCAATTCAATGTGGAAATCCAGCCCCAGCTGGTATTACTGCAAAAAACGCTGCTGAATGTCGAGGGACTGGGACGCGATCTGGACCCTGATCTCGACCTCTGGAAAACGGCCAAGCCTTTTCTGGAAAGCTGGATGGATGAGCAAATCGGCATGCGCGGATTTATCAGCCACATGCAAAAAGAGGCGCCCAACTGGGCGACCATTTTGCCGCAGTTCCCGCGCCTGATTCACTACAACCTGGGTCAGGAACGCTCCCAGAATCTGGAAGAAAAACTTGCCGAGCTGGTCGCACAGGAAAAACGGCAAAGCAAGCTGCTGGCTTTGCTCGCGGCGTTGATTGCAGCGTTGCTGTTGACCAACATTTATCTTTAGAAGCTGTTTGGAAATTTCTATTTTGGGTCCATCTCATCAACGTCATGTCCATGGCAGCGGTGCATGGTCACCGAAAAGCGTCTGGATGGCCGCGGCCCATTGGACCTCGCCAGGCAGGCAGCAGGAAAGATTGTCCATGGTTTTAGAAAAAGCAGTATGTAGTAACACACATCATGCTGCTGCATGATTACTCGAAGCCCTTATTTCAAAATAGTTTATTATATTAGCCGAATCTACGAGCGGCTTACTCGGGTGAACGAAACCTGAGTTTGCACCGCCATGACCCGCATTATGTTGGGACGCGTGACATAGAACAGGCGTTTCCAAACAGCTTCTTAGAACCGGCGGATGGCAAATTACGGGAGCATTTTAGATAAGCCCAATAATTGTCACCGGAACACTTGCGTTCCACGGTCCTCCAACCGCTGAAAATACCCAATATCACTTCGCACAAGCCAACCGAGAAAAATCCATGACATATTATCGGCATCATGTTTTCTTTTGCGTCAATCAGCGCCCAAATGGGGAGCGCTGTTGTAATGACTTTCAGGCCCAGGCCATGCGCGATTACGCCAAGTCGCGCATCAAGGCGCTCGGACTGAGCGGCCGGGGCAAGGTACGCATCAATAACGCCGGCTGCCTCGACCGTTGCAATGAAGGGCCGGTGATCGTGGTCTATCCAGAGGAAGTCTGGTACACCTATGTAGACCAGGAGGATATCGATGAAATCATCGAATCACACCTCCAGAACGGACAGGTGGTCGAACGTTTGAAGATTTAAGCCATGCCTGGCATGCCCAGACAGATCAGAAACGACGACGCCGCCCCATGCTTCCTCAAGCAAACGCTGAATTAATCCGGGCCTAGGAGGCTGTCCGAGAATAGCGAGGGCGAGGCTGGTTGAGTTGGATTCTTCGATCATTTGAGGCGAATAGTCATTCTATTTAACGAAAAGGATCGTAAAATCCGGCCAATCAGGCTCGTCCGCAGTAAATCAGTCTATTCTCGGACAGCCTCCTAGTCAGACTATTCTATTTCCCTCATCGATGACCCAGGAACAGAAATTATTCATCCCCGGACCGGCAGGCCGGTTGGAAGCCATCGTCACGCTCCCTGAAGCGCCCTGGCGCGGCCTGGCGGTGGTGGCCCATCCGCACCCGTTGCATCATGGCAGCATGCACAACAAGATCGTCTATATCCTGGGTAAGGCCTTCCAGGCGCAACGCTATCTCACCGTGAAATTCAATTTCCGGGGCGTCGGCAAGAGCGAAGGCCAATATGGCGCAGGCCAGGGCGAGGTCGAGGATGTCATTGCCGTCACGCAAGCCATGCACGATCGTTACGCAGCGGAATTAGGCGACACACCTTTGCTGCTGGCAGGATTCTCATTTGGTGGCGGCATTCAGGTGCATGCCGCACAACACCTGAATCCGCAAACGCTGGTACTGGTCGCGCCTTCGGTAGAACGGCTGCATGCGCCACCCGTTGCCGGTCATGCCAAGCAAGTCGTGATCATTCAGGGCGATCACGATCAAATCGTGCCCCTCCAAACCGTCCTGAACTGGGCCGCGCCCCAGAAGCTGCCGGTCACAGTCGTTCCCGGCGCCGAACATTTTTTTCATGGCAAGCTCGGTCTGCTCAAGGATATCGTGCAGCGGGCCTGTTGATCAGAAACTGTCTGGAAATGCTGAACTTGAGCGGTCGTACCGTATATATGACGCACGTGGATACGAATGGTTTTTCCAAACCGCAAGCATCTTGGCAAGCGACTCGGTATCGAAGCCAAGCTAACGTTAGGCTGGATTGCTTCGCTGCGCTCGCAAAGACGGCAGAAAACAATGGCCGTCCGCAATTTCAACTACCGTCTTGGCGAGGCCCAACGGGCTGCGGCCATCCAGATGCTTTTCGGTAAAAATAACGCTACAGTTGCCAAAGCGTTGCGCAAACTGACCTGGGATTAGCATTTTCAAACAGCTTCTCAGTTAACGGAAACCGCTTGGCTCGCAGTCGAAATCGGGGCTGGCCAGCCTCCTAGTACTCCGTTCCGCCAATTAGCTTACAAATGAAATCGATGGATTCGCCTGCCAGGCTAGGCGCAAACCGCAGTCATAGCCGTAGCTATGGCGAGGATTTGCAACAACGCATGTCAGGCGAAGGCGCGATTTCATGTAAGCGGTTTGGCGGAACGGAGTACTAGTGGAAACAACCCTGCCTACCCGGATCGATCAGTGGCGTCCGCGATTTTTGTGGTCTTCCTTGATCTCGACAATTTCCGCATCTTCGATGATCTCGCTATCTGCGCTCTGGGCATGCATCGAGCGGCGAAGCTTGCGCCGCAGCCACCACAGACGCGCACCGACAACTGTTGCCACCGCCACGAACAGCGCCAGCACAATCGAGAAAAAGAACGCACCCAGCACCACCACCACAATGGCCACCGGGATCAGTGTCAAATAAAATGCCCAGCGATTGGCCGGGGAAGCACCTGGTGACTGATTATCTTGTGCATCCCCTTGCTTATCGTATATGACTCGTCTAATGATTATTTTTCTGTAATCGTCGTGCATTGCATCCACTCCTCTATTTCGGCAATGCTTTTGGGCGCTGCCTGTGTCAGTACTTCATGGCCGGTCGATGTCACGGCGACATCGTCTTCAATCCTCACACCGATATCCCAGAAATGCGCCGGCACACCTTCTGCAGGACGGATATAGCAACCGGGTTCAACCGTCAAAGTCATCCCTGGCACCAAATCACGCCATTGACCTGCTTGCTTGTATTCACCCGCATCGTGCACATCCAGCCCCAACCAATGCCCGGTGCGATGCATATAGAATTGTTTGTAGGCTTCCGACTCCATCACAGCATCCAGACTGCCTTGACACAAGCCCAAATCGATAAATCCCTGTATCAGGACACGCAGCGCCGCCTGATGGGGCGCATCCCAGCTGTTTCCCGGTTGCACGGCATCGATTGCCGCCGCCTGGGCAGCCAGAACCAGCTCGTAGACGGCCTTCTGGGGACCGGAGAATCGGCCATTGACCGGGAAAGTGCGTGTAATGTCGGCTGCATAGCCATCGCATTCACAGCCGGCATCGATCAACAACAAGTCACCCGCTTGCAACAGCGCATGATTGTCGACATAGTGCAAGACGCAGGCATTCGCTCCGCCCGCCACAATCGGTGTATAAGCAGGCGCCTGGGCGCCCTGCCGGCGAAATTCATGCAGCAGCTCGGCCTCAATCTCGTATTCGTGCTTGCCGGGGCAGGTCGCGCGCATGGCGCGCCGGTGCGCTTGACTCGAGATCCTGGCCGCCTCGCGCATCACGGCCAGTTCATAATCGTCTTTGATTAAACGCATCTCGTCCACAAGAGCCCGCACATCACGAATTTCGGTGGGCGCCGCCACGCCCTTTCTAACCTGCCCGCGCACCTGGTTGATCCAGCCGACTATCCGCTGGTCCCAGGCCGGATCCCGTCCCAGCGCATGAAACACGGCTGGCTGATCGGCCAGAAATTCCACAGCGAGTGCATCGAGCGTGCTGATGGCATGCGCGGCATCAAAACCAAACATTTCCTGAGCAGCTTGCGGGCCGTGCCGGAAACCATCCCAGATTTCCCGCTCGGTATCCTTGTCCCGGCAAAACAAAATCTGCCGGGAAGCCGATTCGTCCTCGGCGGCAATCAACACCAGCACCGCATCAGGCTCGCGAAACCCGGTCAGGTAATAAAAATCGCTATCGAAGCGATAGGGATAATGCGCATCCCGGTTGCGCAGTTTCTCGGGAGCGGTGGGAATCACCGCCACCCCTCGCCGCATCTGTGCGAGTAAGCGCCGCCGCCGGTACATATAGGTTTGGATGGGGATCATGTAAATAAATTCTTGCAGTAATCAAAAAAGAAAGCAATCAATGAATCAAGCCGTGTCTCTGCAGCATTATCCTGGATTCAGCGATTCATTGCATTCACGAATGGATGCACGCGTCGGCTGGGCGGTGCGCAAGCGCACCCTGCGACGACGGTGGCAACAAAAATTGTTCATTTTTCTCCAGCACTTGCTTGACCTGGGGGAGGATCTCAATTGAAGTACAGCGCCTACCACGGCTATTCTCAGCAGCCATCCGAATCTCACTCGCTTAGTATGGCCATACTGCCACCCCACAAACCCCATCACACCATTCGTGTCTATTCGTGTTCATTCGTGGTTGTCTAGTCACGACCGGCACGCGCTGCTCAGTTCAAATAGCCAGGATTATTTCCGTCGCACACACATTTGCGGTTAAAATGCGGTATTTTCCCCTGAGGTTAGAAATTATGTATCGTATTGCTCCTAGTATTCTTTCGGCCAATTTTGCCAAGCTCGGCGAAGAGGTGACCCAAGTCCTGGCAGCAGGCGCCGACATCATTCACTTCGACGTCATGGACAATCATTATGTTCCCAATCTGACGATTGGCCCGCTGGTATGCGAAGCCATCCGTCCGCTGACCGATGCCATCATCGATGTCCATCTGATGGTTGAGCCTGTCGATCGCATCATCCCCGATTTCGCCAAAGCGGGCGCCAATATCATTTCCTTCCATCCGGAAGCATCCCGGCATATCGATCGCACGATCGGGCTCATCAAGGAACAGGGATGCAAGGCAGGCTTGGTTTTCAACCCAGCCACACCGCTTTCGTATCTTGACCATGTGCTGGACAAACTCGACCTGATCCTGATCATGTCGGTCAACCCCGGTTTTGGCGGCCAGGCCTTTATTCCTGAAGCGCTGAACAAATTGCGTCAGACCAGAGAGCGTATCGATGCGAGCGGCCGCGAGATTCTGCTGGAAATCGATGGTGGCGTAAAAGTGGACAATATCGCTGAAATTGCGCGCGCCGGCGCGGATACGTTTGTGGCTGGATCGGCTATTTACGGTGCAGGCAAGGACAGCGATCCGCACCGCTACGATAGTGTCATCGCCGCCATGCGGGCAGAACTGGCTAAAGTCGCTTAATTCAGATTCGTCAACTCCATGAACCATAACAATCTACAACCGTCTCTCCAGGTCATGTTCCCGCTCCCGCTCAAGGCGGTCGTCATCGATCTGGATGGCACCTTGCTGGATACTGCACAGGATCTCGCGCTGGCTGCCAATGAAATGTTACAGGCACTGAACATGGAAGCGTTGCCGGCAGCGACCATCCAAACATTTATCGGCAAAGGTGTGCCCAAACTGGTCAAACGCACGCTGACCAACAGCCTGGATGGTGAACCGGAGCCTGCATTGTTCGCGCAGGCCCTGCCCATTTACGAGCGCTGTTACGCAAAGAACCTGCATGTGCATACCCGTCCCTACCCGGGCGTGATCAACGGACTCGATCAACTCCGGCAGAATGGCTATCACCTGGTCTGCATCACCAACAAGGCCGAAGCGTTCACCCTGCCGCTGCTGCGCGCGACGGGCCTGCTGGATTATTTCGAACTTGTGCTCTCCGGCGACAGTTTACCCAAGAAAAAGCCGGATCCCCTTCCACTGCTGCATGCATGCAAACATTTCGGCATTTCACCCGATGCAGCGCTGCTGATTGGCGATTCGCTGAATGATGCCATCGCCGCACGTGCGGCCGGCTGCCACATTTTTTGTGTGCCCTACGGCTATAACGAGGGACGCGATGTCCATGAACTCGATTGTGATGCAGTGGTTGATTCGATTCTCGACGCTTCCAAGTTGATCGTCTATCAAGCATGAAATCATGTATGCGGGATCGTCTGCCAGCCAGACCGACCAGTCAAGCGATCCAGCCACATCAACTCTAACATTTCCATTGTCTTGCACTTATGGATCGATATGTCACTGAAAGCGAATTCAACAAACTCGCCGCACAAGGCTACAATAGAATTCCCCTGGTTCTGGAAACCTTTGCTGATTTAGACACACCGCTGTCCGTCTACCTCAAACTGGCCAACCAGCCCTACTCCTATTTACTGGAATCGGTATTAGGCGGCGAAAGATTCGGGCGTTATTCCATCATTGGCCTGCCAGCAAAAACCCGTCTGGAAGCTTATGTCAATCACATATGCATCATTTCGGATAACGAAACAAGCGAGCTCGATACCGACAATGCCCTGGATTTCATTGGCGATTTTCTGACCCGCTTCAAAGTCGCACCTTATGCCGGATTGCCACGCTTTGTTGGCGGCCTGGCCGGTTATTTTGCCTACGATACCGTGCGTTATATCGAGCCGAGGCTGGCTGGCCATGCACGGCCAGACACCTTGCATACACCGGATATCTTGCTGCTGCTCTCGGAAGAACTGGTTGTCATGGACAATCTCTCCGGCAAACTCTATCTGATCGTCTACAAGGATCCTGCCGCGAGTAATGCCTATCCGTCGGGGATAAAGCGCCTAAAGGAATTGCTGCAAAAATTGCGGGCACCGCTGTCGATTCCCGTCGAGCAGCCCAGCTCGTCGGCTGCAGCCGTCTGTGAATTTCCGGAAACCGGTTTTCTGGCCGCGGTAGATAAAGCCAAACGCTATATCGTCGAAGGCGACATCATGCAGGTCGTGCTGTCGCAACGCACCAGCAAGCCCTATTCGGCATCGCCGCTGGCATTGTATCGCGCGCTGCGCAGCCTCAATCCTTCGCCCTACATGTTCTATTATCATCTAGGCGATTTTCATGTCGTGGGCGCCTCGCCGGAAATCCTGGTCAGGCTGGAAAAAGACACTGTAACGGTGCGTCCGATTGCCGGCACCCGCCCACGCGGCCGCGATACAGAGGAAGACCGGGCACTGGCAGCCGAGCTGCTGGCCGATCCCAAAGAACGGGCCGAGCACATCATGCTGATGGATCTGGGGCGCAATGATGTCGGCCGGGTGGCCCAGACCGGCAGCGTAAAAGTCACCGAAAACATGCAAATAGAATATTATTCACATGTTATGCATATTGTTTCCAACGTCGAAGGCAAGCTCAAACCGGGTCTGAACGCCCTCGACGTGTTGCGCGCCACTTTCCCTGCTGGCACGGTCAGCGGCGCACCCAAAGTCAGGGCGATGGAAATCATCGACGAACTGGAAATTTCCAAGCGCGGCATCTATGCCGGTGCGGTCGGCTATTTGGGTTTCGATGGCGACATGGATCTCGCCATCGCAATTCGCACCGGGGTCATCAAGGATGGCGTCCTGCATGTGCAGGCAGGCGCGGGCATTGTCGCGGACTCGGTTCCTCAGAATGAATGGATCGAAACCCAGAACAAAGCCAAGGCATTGCTGCGCGCAGCGGAAATCGCCGAAAATGGTCTCGACAGCAAGCTGGATTGATCTGGATTTTACTTCCCTGCGATTTTCAGCAGGGTGTATAAAGCGCAGGACAATCGCTCATCGGTTCGGTTTTATGGTGAGCAAGCGTACCCTACGCATGATCGTTGCTACCGCTGAACATGTGCAAGGCCCATTTCATGCACTACGCCGAGACTGGAAATAGTCCAGAGACCCGATTTTGACTGCGCAGATCGGCTAACAGCCTTATTCGACAACAAGCGCCACGCTTTCGGGCAGGAATTGCCCGGGCTTGGTTACCCGCTCGCCGTCAGCGCGCACCCGGCCGGCCTCGATCAATTGCCGGGCGCGGCTACGCGATAGTGCCAGTGCACGCGCCACCAGCAGCGCATCGGCCCGCTGCCTGCCCTGCGGGCGCTCAACCGACTTGTGCTCCCGCTCGGGCTTGGGTTGTGGGCGCCGGCTGCGGGCATGAAAAGCGTTCATCGACATCGTGGTGGGTCCGGGTAAAACATGATCAGAGTGAAATTTTACTTGATTGGCGTAACTACAACTTCATTGTCATAGACATCATGACGCTTGTCATAAAGTGGAATGGTGGTACCGTTGACACGATTCTGGGTCAAGTCGTCGAGGTTGACATCGGCAATGATGATCTGCTCCACATTGGGCGTGCCCTCGGCAGCGATGCCATCGCGCGAAAAGGGAAAGTCCGATGGCGTAATGATGCTTGCCTGGCCGTAATGCACACCCAGCCCCTCGACAGGCAAGTTGCCCACGGTGCTGGTCATCGCCACATAGACCTGGTTCTCGATCGCGCGCGCATGGCAGCAATAGCGCACCCGCAGAAAGCCCTGGCGATCGTCCGTGCATGAGGGCACGAACAGGATATCGGCGCCCGCCTCGCATACCATGCGCGCGAGCTCGGGGAATTCGATGTCATAGCAAATCAGGATCGCGATCTTGCCATAGGGGGTATTGAATAGATATAGCTGGTCGCCAGCGGCGGTATCCCACATCTCGCGTTCCCAGCGGGTGCGGTGGATCTTGTCCTGCTCGTGCACTTCGCCATCCGGGGTAAACAGATAGGCGGTATTGTAGAGCTGGCCATCGCGCAGTGTCGGGTGACTGCCACCGATCAGAAAGACCCGCCAGTACTGGGCCAACTCACGCATCAGCTCAACATAGCGGCCGGTGTAGTCGTGCATGTTGCGCACAGCATTCAGCAACTCGCGCGTATCCATGAAGGACAACAGCTGAGTGGTAAAAATCTCGGGCAGCAGCACGAAGTGCGGGCGGTAACCGCCCGCAGCCTGCATGACGAAACGCACCTGGTTTTCAAACCCCGACCAGTCGTGGATCTGCCGCAGCAGATACTGCACAGCGGCGATTCTGACTATCATAGAATGTCCTCCTCGGGAATGCGGGTCGGTTTGTCAGGGTCATAATCCGGATTGCGCCAGACAATCAGCGAAGCATTGCCGCCGGATTCTCTATCCTCGGGCAAATAGCCTTCGATCACGCCGCAATAGTCGAAACCTTCGTGCAACTGAAAACCGAGCACCGGGTCGTGAAAATCACCCCATACCACGCGCTTGGCGTAGTCCTCGGCACTCATTTCGGCTGCGTGCACGTGATAACCCGGCAGACGGCCGCAGGCGATGATGCGCCGCAGATTCATCGCGCGGCACAGCTCGCGCCGCCCCTCGTAAAGCGCATGCCCGAGGCCTGCGCCGCGTATATCGGGATCGACAAACACCTCGGCACCATAAAGCGTCCGGCCTTCCGGATTATGGTTGTCGAAAGTGCCCGAAGCGGTGATTTCTTTCCAGGTATGCGCATCGCACCAGTCGTCCCAGGCCACAATCAGGGAGCTCGCACAGCCGACGATACAGCCGTCACGCTCGGCTACAATCTGTCCCTGGGGAAAGATCTCGATCTGATGCTCGAATTTGGTCGGTGACCACGGCGGCATACTTGGCGGGTAGGATTTTTTCTGCAGCGCGACAAGCGCCGGAATGTCGTATGTCCGGGTATGGCGGATAATGGCTGTGGGCATGAGGGCTCCTGCTGCAGTATTGTTTGCGTGACAAAAAATGACCTGCCTATGGTTTGTCAGCTTTCCATGCCGCCCGGAATCAACTGCACGGGCTGGAGCGTGCAGTGCCTGGACCCGATGGCAGCGCCACCAGCAGGTTTAGAAACTGTTTGGAAATGCTGATGAACTTTAGGAGTCGCTCATAAATAACTGTAACACTTGGATCGCATCTGGCGGGCGCACTGCGGCGTTACTCGTCGTCGCCATAGCCTTGCTATGACTCCTCCTCTCGCCTTGCATTGCATCCCGCCAGACGCGCCCAATTGTCACACTTATTTCTTCATGTCTCCTTAGGGCGTTTAGTGATTGTACCGTAGTATGGCATCTATCGATGCGAACGGCTTTTCCAAACCGGCAAACACCTTGGCAAGTCATTAGGCATCTAGCCCAACGTCAATCCGGCCTACGGCGGCCAGTTGTCACACGGCAGAAGCCGGTGCACAAGTGCACCCTACGGGGCGGCTGCTCCACTGCTGGTTTTGATAACCACGAATGCACACGAATGATTGAGTAGTGATGTTCACAGGGTTGGGGTTTGTCATGACGAAGCCCAACGGGCTGTGGCCATCCAGATGCTTTTCGGCAACCCTATCGTTACAGCTGCCAAAGCGCCGAGCAAGCTGATCTGGAATTGACGTTTCCAAACAGCTTCCTGGCAAAGGGCATAACAAACCGGCCCGCTCTTTTTAACACAAAAGCCGCGTCTCATGAAATAGCGGCGGTGGGACGGATGCTCAAGTTATTCATTAACGAGCCCTTACCACATTCTTGAAATCTCGACCGAATACTGATACATGTGCGTATATTTTGGACGGTCTATCCGCTTCAACCAATAACTCGCTTCATGCTTGACATTTTCCACTTCCAGCAGCGGCTCCAGCACTTGCCGTGCCAAAGCCGCATCATCTGTTTTGAAAGCGGCAATACCCAACCACAAACGCGCCTGATGCACGCGTCTCAGGCCACCCTTGCGCAGACCCTGCTGAAAATGTGTTTTCGCAGAGCGCCAGTCGTTGCGTTGCATGGACAGGCGGCCCAACATCAGAAAATCCTCCCCATTCGGTGCCAGAACCGCCGCTTCCGCCAGCACCTGGGCAGCCTGGCCATTTTCACGGGCCAGCCGCCAGCAACTGTACAACAATTTAAGATGCTCGTAATTGCGGACCAGCCGTTGATTGGCCATCTCGGTTTCCAGCAAACGGGCCGCCTTGGCGGGCAGACCCTGTTGCGCGTTGAGCCTGACTAACTGCAGGATATCGCTCTGCTTGGCCTGGCCGGCATAGTAGGCCAGCATCATGGTAGCCAGCGCCTGGTCATAACGGTTCTGATGCGCGTACAGGCTGCTCAGATAAAGCCACCATTCACGTTTTTGCGGGGCATCCGCTACCAGTCTTTTAACCAAGGGTTCGGCCTTTGCATACGCCTTGCGATCAATATACAGCGACAGCAACAGCTGGATAATGGCCGGTGACGATGCCTTGTGCAAGGCCGCTGCCTGCTCGAGATACATAATCGCCGTATCCGGCCTGTTGGCGCGGTAGGCCGCATAGCCGGCCATATAATAAACATCCGCATCCACTGCAGAAGCTTGTTGCAACCATTGCGCGAGGTGATCGATGCTTGCCCGGTAGTCTTCCAGATAGAAGGCTGCCTGGCCCGCGAGCGCATGCAACCCATGCACCGCATCATCGTCCAGCAATCCGGACTTTATCGCATCCAAAGCCGCGCCTAGCGCAGCGCGCGGGTTGTCCGATCCGGCATGGGCATAGGCCAGATATTGCAGCACCACCGCTTGCTCGTAAGCATTGTCCTTGATTCGATCCTGCAATCCGCTGAGCGCCTGGCGGGCACGTTCGGCCTGCCCCTGACGCAGAAAAGCATCGGCCTGCTGCAATACCTGAAAGGTCGCATTGCTGACCCCGTTTTCCTGCGACCAAGCCGGGGCAGTGTAAACCTGCACCAGCATCGCCAGCGCAATCATTCGCACGCCGGCCAGTAAAGTCAGTCGCTTCATCTGTTCAAACTGAAAGTAAAGACCTGCCGCACCCGGACATCGACCGGGTTACCCTGATCATCGCGGCGCGGCTGAAAACGCCAGCTGCGCACCGCACGCACCGCGACCCGGTCAAACGCACCCGCAGGGCTGCTGTTAATCACAATCGGGTCATTCACTTTTCCCTCCTTGTCGACGATGAATTCCACCAGCACCTCACCTTCCACCCGGCGCAAGCGCAATGGCTCGGGGTAGGCCGGCTGACTGCGCGCGATAGCTGTCAACTCATCCGCCATAATGAAAGCCGGCGCGGAGGGCACCCCCATTCCAGTGCCTGGAATACTGGCCAGGGCACCAGTTTTACTCCGGCCGCTTCCGACCACAGCAGGCAAGGACGGGCCCGCAGCCATATGGGAGCGCATGCTCGGCAGATCGATTTTCAATGCCGGCACCGGCAAGGGCAAAGCGCGCAAATCCTCAGCGGGCGCCGTTGGCTGTGGCAAGGGCTCAGACAGCGACACCGGTGGCTGAGGTTCGGGCGGCACGGCTTTCTGCGCTCTGGGCACTATTTCCTGCTTTGTGCGGGGCCGGATAAAATCAAAAAATTGCGCATCGGTGGTAACAATCCACTCTCTGTCCTGTTCAGCAGTCACCATTTGTATCATGAACCAGAACAACAGCAAGTTAATCACACATGCTGCCAGCAGCGTCAATGCAAACTTCATGGTTCCTCGGTGGCGGCAACCGCGACGCGAGCGATTCCCGCCAAGCGCGCCTGGTCGAGCACTTGCATGACAATACCGGTCTCCGAACGCTTGTCGGCGAGAATCAGGGCCGAGGCTTCCGGCGACTCGGCATGCAAGCGTTCGACATGGCCCCGCACCGCCCGCAGATCGATCTGCTGTTGCTCAATCCAGACCTCGCCATTCTTGGTCACAGCGATCAAAATACCGGCCTGATCCTGGCGTTCGGCAGTTTGTGCAGTCGGCCGATCGACTTCGACGCCGGTTTCCTTGACAAAGGATGAATTGACCGCAAAGAAGATCAGCAAAATAAAAACCATATCGATCAGGGGCGTCACATTGAGTCCGGCACCTGAGCCAGCAGGGCGTGTATGTCGGCGTTGCATGGTCATGCGCTCATCGGTCAGTTAAAAAGGTGTTGAATTGCTCATGGGCTGAACGAGCGCGAAACTCAAGATTGGCCGCAAAAAAATAGCCGGACAAGGCTGTGATCAATCCAGCCATGGTCGTAATCAGCGCTTCCGAAATGCCGGCTGCCATGCCGCGCGCATTGCCCGCACCAAACACATTGATCACTTCGAAAACCTTGATCATGCCGGACACAGTACCCAGCAGCCCCAGCAACGGCAGAATATTGGTCAAGACATCGACCGCTTTCAATCCCCGCAGTGCCTGTGCAAGATAGCGCGCAATCAGACTGTGCTTCAGCCGCTGCTCGCTCATGCGTCTGGATGGTGAACGGTTGCGCCACTGGCCGAGCAGTTCTGCCTGCAGCTGCGGCAATTGAAAATAAAAGAACCAGTAGCGCTCGATAATCAATGTCCACATCAGCATCGACACGGCCAGGATCGCCCATAGCAAGCTTCCACCTTGATCGAAAAAACTCAGTATCTTTTCCATCCCGCTCAGTGCTCCAGTAAAGTCTGGTCATACTGATCATATTGCTCGTACAAACGCGCACTTTGTTGATCGAGAATTTCAACAATCCGGTTCGCCTGGGCATGCAAAAGACTTTGCAGCAACAGCAACGGAATGGCAACCGCCAAACCGAGCTGGGTCGTTACCAAAGCATAGGATATCCCGCCAGCCATCAACTTGGGATCGCCGGTCCCAAACAGTGAGATCGACTGAAACGTTTCGATCATGCCGATCACCGTGCCAAGCAAGCCCATCAACGGTGTGACCGCCGCAAACACCGTCAGGGCAGTCAATCCAAAAAACAGGCGGCTGGTTTCCTGGCTGACCGCTTCATCCAGCCGCGTTGCCAACACCTCGCTGCTTTTGGCCCTGACAGCCTGAATACCACTCCTGAGCCGGCCCAGTGGGTTGTTATCAAGATTTTCCTCGCACGCCAATTGCTGTTTGATCCGATACCAGGTGGCACCCAGAAACAGTCCCCGCCACAGCACGATCAGCACCCCAGTCACCCCGATAATCAGAATCAGATAACCAATCGCGCCGCTTTGATTGACCCGTTCGATAAAACCGGGAGACTGAACCAGCAATGACAAAATCGCTCCCTTTGAGGGATCGACCGCCATCGCACGCCAGCCTTCCTCAGCCTGTTCCAGTGCCTGCGCCATGTTTTGATGACGGGCGGCCGGTTGCCGGGCCAGCTCGACCAGCTTGAGACTGTCTGGCAAAAAGCGTAAAAATTTGCCATCGGCAACAGCATTGAATGCCCCGATCCGGGTAACGGTCTGCGTTTTTTCTTCACCGTCCAGAGTGATGACCGGGCTGCTAAAGCGCGTCACCTTGCCCGTCTGATGCATTTCATGGATCAGCATCAACCATAGATTCTGCAAGGTTTCCATCGAGACCGAAGATTCCTGCTGAATGACTCTGGTCAGGATTGCCCCCCGTTCGGGAAATTGGGCAGAAATCATCGAGCGTTCCAGCAACGAGCCGATTTCAGCCGCATTTTGCTGCACCATTGCAAACAAATCATTCAGTTCGCCCGCCTGTGACGCAATCTGCCCATCCAACTCGGTCAGCCGGGTCTCGTTGGCCTGATAGGTATTGCGATAAGCATCGGCTTTTTTATTGCTGTCCGCCAACTCGTTGCGCAAAACCTTGAGTTTGGCTTGTTGCTGATCTCGTTCCTGAATAAACCGGGTTTCACGGGCTTGATCGAAGCGGATATCCTTGCCGCTTTCCTCGCGCACTCTGGCGACCAATTCATCCAGCGTGGCCGCTGCCAGCGCGGGCTGGCTCAGCACCACGCAGATTGTCACCACTGCCAGTCTCAACCATTTCATGGTTTCACCTCCGGTGCCGCAATCGGCAAAATAATGAGATCGGGCGGCGTCTGTTTCTTGGCCACACGCATGGCCTTATCGAGCGACTCGCGCAACGACGCATCCAGTGGCACCCATTGCCTGTCCGATGGCTGCCAGTAGCCGCCTTCATCCCCTCTGAGGGTCAGATAATACAAACCGACACGCCCCAGCCTCAGAAATTCGACCGAACGCGACTCGCCTTCGGCATCCAGGGTACCCTGATAGGCTTCCAGCGTATGTCCATATTCCGCTTCGATCCGATAGGCTTCCATGATGCGCCGGTATTTGTCGGGAATGGACAAGTCAGACCGGTGGATCAATTGGGACAATTGCTGCAAGCGCTGTTGCCGTTCGACGGGTAAAAATGGCGTGTCCAGTGCTACAAATTGCATCAGTATATCCACCATCCGCTGCAGAAAAGGCACGATCCGCTGCTGTATTTCGGCAATATCACGCAGCTGGGTTTCTTTTTTATGGATTTCATCTTTTTGATCGGCGATCAAACGCTCCATCTGGGTGTTGTAAGCAGCCAAGTCCTCCAGCCGAATCACGCTCTGCCGATATTCCTCCAGCAACGCCTGCGTCTGGTCATCCAGCTTGTCGATGCGCAGTTGTATTTGACTGCTCTGCTGCTGGGCGGATTGCTGTTCCCTCAATGCCCGCTCGACCGTGGCCTGCCCCCAGGCCGATGTAGTCAATAACAAGGTGCTGACCAGCAGCAACCGTAGCTTGAACTTGCACATTCGAATAGCTCTCATCAAGAAAATTTCCCTATACATCTAAGCTTTTTTGTAGTCTGGCCTGTTCGCAGGCCCACACAGGAAAATTCGCAATCAAATGACCCACGCCCGGAATCATTCCTCTTACGTTTCATGGTGCGCAAGCGCACCCTACGCCCATCATTCAATTACCGATTTCCCCGCAGGGTGCGCTTGCGCACCGACCAGCCGCGATGCCAGTGACCCGCCACCAATGGCACAATCATGCAACATACCCTGAATCATGAGTCATCAAATCAGATCACGGCTACCACTCATAATTCATCGTGACATAGAAATTTCTGCCGATGCCCGGCAGGCGTTCTCCGATGCCGATACCGCTCGCCACATTGTCAAGCGCGCGATTCAAACCATTCAGATGCACCCGATAGTCCTTGTTGAGCAGGTTTTCCACCCCTGCGCCCACCTGCAGGCCTCTGATAACTTCCACCTGGCTGCGGATATGCCATAACGCATACCCCGCCGTCGGGGGCTCATCATTGAATTTCGACACCTTTCTCTGCCGCCAGTAACCCACGACTTCGGTCCCCAGCGTCCATTTTGTCGATTCGTAGAACAACGACAGCAGGCCATTGAGCGGCGCAATACGGTAAAGATTGTCCTTGGCATCGTCGCGCTGGCCTCGGACATAGCTGAGTGTTCCATCCACCCGCCAATGATTGAGGAACCTGAAACCCGCCTCGACATCGCCGCCGTACAATATGGCATCGATATTGGCATATTGCAGCAAGGGCCGCTGTTGAGCGCCCGCGATTGCGAGCGCGTTGGGATTGGTCGTGGGGATACCCTGAATATAATTATTCACATATCGATAAAAAGCGCGCGGGGCAGCATAGAAAGTGCCCTGGCGCTAGGTCAGGCCCAATTCGCCCTGATAGGATGTTTCCGGCTTAAGATCCAGGTTGCCGATGTACAGGAAGCCATCGGCCAGTCCTCCCGTAGCATCCAACGGCGCCCATAGAAAGCGCTGCTGGTAGCTGGGTGAGCGGGTCTTGCGGGCAAAGCCCAATTCTATTTCCAGGCTTTCGGATAAATGATGGCGCACGATTCCGGTCAGGTCATAATTGACGTCGTTTCTCGAACGGCTCCGGTTGTTGAAGTTGTCGACCAGCGCGCGCCATGGTGCAGTCTGGAAATGGGCATCGACCCGTTCACTGTTCATCACAATGTAGTTGAGCCGGGCACCCAACTCGATCGTCCAGTCTTGCAGGGGTGACAGCGCATATTCACCGAAGAAACCGTAGCGGTCACGTTGCGCATCATTAAAATTCTTGATAAAAAACGCTGGCGCATCAGGATTCGTAATGGTCGCATTGTGGGTGGCATTGTCGCCATCCACACCCACCGTGGTCCTGCCACCGAGCAAGGGAAAATCGATCATCAGCCGGTAACCGAATCCGTCTGCGGTATTCCTGGAAAAGCGCTTGCCCGTGGCGGGTGTCCGTCTGATGCTGAAATTATCCATCGTGTGACGAACATCCTGGTAATTGAAAGCCGCCTTGATTCCAACCTCATCCCCGATTCTGCCCCGATAGCCAGCTGTCAACACCCCGCCCTCGGTCATGATGATATCCATGGGCAGCGCCGGGGTACCGGTCGGGCGCGTGAAGTTGTAGTTGAAGTCGACATCAAGCACATGCGCCTCGTGACGAAAACTATAACCCACTTCCGCTGCTTCGCGATCATGCCGGGTCGGAATATTTCTTCCACCGGGAAATTTAAAATCATCCCCGGTTTCCTTGCTGCCGTAGACATGCAAACGATGCTGCTCGGTCGCAATCCCATTGTAGAGAGCGCCATAGCGGCCATTGTTGACCCGGTTGAAACCGCCCGAGAACTTGCCGCTCCATTCCAGTGGCTCCCCTGCTTCGGTAAATTCCGGCCGCTTGGTTTCCTGAATGAATGATGGCGCCACCGATGGTTTCAATACCACTGCTGACGGGCGCGATGCCACGATTGACCTTCAACAAGCTGGTCATTGCCGCGGGCACATGACTCAATGGCGCATCCATGGCATTCGCGCAGGCTGACTTATAGTTCATTCCCTTGAAATCCACATTGATGCGATCGCCGCACATGCCTCGGTATTGCGCGATACCGGACAATGGTCCAAGCCCGCTCACATTGCCACCCGGGACACGCTGCAACAACATCGCCGCATCGTTGATTCCACCGAGCTCGGGCAAGATACCTGTCATATTGGGCCGGATGATCTCGCCATGAATCTCCATCCGTTCCAGCTCAATAGCCGCGTCTGCGGCCTGTGATGCGCCGGCCCAAGCATTCTGGAACAACAAAAAGGTGAAAACAGTCGTTATTGAACGTGAACGGGCAAACCCTGGCAGCGTGAATTTCATCGGCAGCAGTCAACAAAGAAAAGTGGAAGATATTGCGCCTTGGGCAAAGCGATATTCGAGGCAAACAGACTGAATACTCCCCGAGAAAATCAGCATCTGTAAAAAATGGCTATCGACAGCACAGCCATTCGCACGGATCGGATTTTAGAATGGTCTGCCCCGGAAGAAAATGCGACATATTGCCGCACCCCCTCATGCATACCGATCCTTCACTGCCGCTACGGCCAACCTTGTCACTTTGCGGGGTTGGGGTATGATATTGACAGACAGGCTGCCAGTGAATGCCGGAAATACTCACGGAGGGCCAATTTATGCCGATGAATATGGATAACGAGCCCCAGAAAAGTGGATGGATCAACCCGCTCCCCTTCATCATGCTGGTTCTGCTGGCAGGTGGCATGCTGGTCAAGAATATTCCGCTGGAAAGCTCCCGTCCGGCGGCCACCGAACGGGTCAAATTCGTGCCGATCGGCGAACAAAATGTCGAAGCCCGACTCTGGCAGGATCCATTCGCCGCCATCGAAGAACATGAAAAGCAGCTGGCGCGTCCGACCAGTTCGGCGCAACCTCTGACCGGCCAACCCGATGGCGCTTCCACCCCTGCTGCGCTGCAAGCCAAACTGGAAACGCTGCGCTCGCAATCGGTGGATATCAAAGTATTAGCCGTCAGCGTCTTTGGTGATTCCTACGCGGAATCGGCAGAAAGCCGGCGGCGCACCCGCTATGCCGTCATTTCCGCGCTCGGCTCTCATGATTTTTATCCGGAGTCTTCCAACGCGATCGGCTATTTGCGGCTACCCTGGCGACAATCCGAACCGTCCCCGATGCATGCCCCGGCCATTCAGCGCGAGAAACACCTGACCATCCCATTCGAATGGTTCAATCATAAAAACACCGATGCCAAGGTATTGCTGCTGTGGCTCAATGAGAGCCTGTATGCGCCCAATCTGGTTTTCGAAGAATTGCCCGCGCATTTCGGCGAATTGTCCCTCATCGGCCCAGCCGGATCGACCATGCTGCTGGCCCTCAGCGGCCATGCCAGCAAGCTCGATGACGCCTCCAGAACACGCATCAAGATTTTCTCTCCAACCGCCACCATTGATAATTGCGTTCTGTCCGAAGCATCCGGCCAGGAAATGTTGGCCGACAGACGCTTTGCATCCTGGCGCTGCTTTTCCTACAGAAACGAACATTTCCAGCGACTGCTGGCCGACAAACGCATTATCCGCACGATAGGCACCGATGATGTGCTCGCAGTGAGTCTGCTGTGGGAACTCTGGCAGCGCGGGATCAATCGCGAGCAACGCTGGACATTGTTCAGCGAACAGACATCCGCACCCTGTCAGGATGGGCTGGTGTTGATCAGCGAATGGGATTCTGCCTATGCCCGTTCGCTGACGAGAAATTTCTCGGAGAGTTTTGGCGCGCTCTGCCAAACCAGGAATGGCCACCCGTCTCCTCTGCGCAATTTCACATACCTGCGGGGCCTGGACGGCGCCCTGCCCGGGCTGGACAGCAAACCGACCACCAAAACAACGCGTAAAACCGACGACAGCCACGCCCAGAATCTGCGCGCTCAGTTGGATACAGCCGCCCCCGAACTGGCCGAGGGGCTCAGTCAATATGATTATCTGCGGCGCTTGGTCGATGAAATCGCGCTGCTGGACCGGGATCCCCAATTCGCCCCGCGCGGGATCCAGGCTATCGGCATCGTCGGTTCTGATGTATACGACAAGCTGTTAATCCTTCAGGCGCTGCGCAGCCGTTTCAAGGGAAAAATATTTTTCACCACGGATCTGGATGCCCGTTTCCTGCATGCCGACCAGAAAGACTGGACGCGTAATCTTGTGATTGCCTCCAATTTTGGCTTGACGCTGCATCCGCTGCTGCAACGCTCTGCCCTGCCATTCCGGGATGGTTATCAAACCTCGACCTACCTGGCCACATTGATGGCGCTGGCACCGCTTCCGCTGGATTACTGGGAGCAATCGCTCAGACAATGGCTCCGGCCAGCCATCTATGAAATCGGGCGTACGGCAGCGATACCGATTGCTTCACCGGCAGTGGACGACCTCATCAGATGGATCGATGGCATCGAACCCGACGGCGCCAGCCCGGTCATCGAACCAGCCCCCTGCGCTGACTGGACAACTTGCGAACAGATCGCGCCCCCCAGCCCGCTGGCGGCAACACCCGCCAGGCACTGGCTTCTGCTGTTGATCGGCGGTCTGCTCGCTATATGGGTCGCCATCAGCAGCCAGCGCTTTCAGAAAGCAATCAGCGCCATGATTCAGCGGCCCGCCCCAGCGGCATTACAAACCAGAATCGGTACGGTAGCTTTCTGGAGCCTGGTTCTGACAATCGTCACCCTGCTGACGATAATAATCGTGGGCAAGGCGTTGCAGCGCACCCTTGCACAGAGCACGGGCGAGCCGTTCATCTGGCTGGAAGGCATCAGCGTCTGGCCGAATCTCACACTGCGCTTTGTCGGTTTCATCACCGTGCTCGCCCTGATCCTGGCATTTCTGGTCCATACCAAACGGCAGGCGCAGGAGATTGCGCACCGTTTCGATTTGTCACTGCCCACCCCCTGGTCACTGGCCCGCAGCCGGCTGGCGGCCATCTGGAATGGCCCCAATCTGGATTTGACGACCTTCGATGCCAGAGGTCGTCCAGGGCCGCCCGCCTCGGAGCTCGATGTTTCAACCTTGTGGCAGAATTACCTGCGCGCCACCAACTGGCATGAACAGGGTGGCTGGATCGCCGCCTCGGCCGTGATAGTGTTTCTACTCAGCCTCATCACCTTCAGCATCTTCGACATCCCTTCATTTCCGCATCGAGGTGAACTGGTCAAGTCTCTGCACTACATCCTGCTGGGCTTAACCATTCCCCTGCTCTGGCTGAGTATCCTTTGGATCGGCTATGAAAATCGTGCCTGCACGCAGTTTGTCGAGGCGCTTGGCAAAGTTCGCCGCCTCTGGCCGGAATCACTCCTCAAACGGGAAGCCAGCGAAACCGGCATCCCCCAGGCCTATCTCGACCACTACCTGGGTTTCCAGTTGATCGTTGCCGCCACCCAGCGTATCCAGGCGCTCGTCTATCTGCCTTTCATTTCGCTTTTCTTCACAGTGATTGCGCGCAGCGATCTGTTCGACACCATGGATTTTCCATTACCGTTGTTGCTTATCGTCCTGGTCGCCTTGTTCTACACCTTGTATACCGCCAGACTGCTGCGCAAAAGCGCCGAAAACCTGCGCACCCAGGTTCTGACGCATTACGATCTGCTGTTACTGAAACAGGCCCAACCGCAGACACAAACGCAACCCCACCTCAGCACAGAACAAATCAACCGCCTGCTCAACCAGATCCGGGCCACCCGGCAAGGCGCATTTGCAGCCTTCTCCCAAAGACCGGTGCTATCAGCCTTGCTGCTGCCATTTGGTGGATTCGGCGGGACACAGTTGATCGACTACCTGTTCACTTTCTGAGCCCCTCAGGCAATCCTCAAACTAACCACGAATGCACACGAATAGACACGAATACTGAAAATCACTTCGGCTGGTTTTCATCCATAACCAGATCAGTCATCACGCATTCAGCCAGCCGTGCGACAAAATCCAACCAATGTGAGCATCACCGCCAAATAATTCGTGTCTATTCGTGTCCATTCGTGGTTTTCCCAACAAGGCGGCAATACAACCACACCCACACTGCAACACAGCACCCGAGGGGGTGCGACAAAATGTCACATTGTCAAATAATTTTTTTTCAATACAATGCAACCGAAAATTATTTAGACAGCCTCCTAGCGCAGATCAAAGCAGGAGCCAACACAATCGCAACTTAATCGCCGGTGTGCACTGACTACCCAGCAACTTCCTACCCACAACCTTAAAAAGGATGATTACGAATGATGAATAAAATCACAGCCATGATCGGTACGGGTGCGCTCGTACTTTCATCATCGGCATTCTCCCAGAGCGTATCGATTGACTTTTCTGATCCGCATCCAGGCGAAGGCATCGGCTACGAATGGACCGTAAAAATGTCCCATGCCAACAGCAAAGCGATGACTGCCGAATTTGTCCGGCATGTCGGCGCCAAAAGCTCGTACGAACCCGCATTTTCTTCCCCTGAAATCGGCTGGAATCATACCTCCGACTGGGTCGCGCTAAGCCTGAACGAGGATTCGCTGCTCACCATCGAAGTCAACAATCAACGCGGCGTTCAATATACGACAGTCAACCCGGAAGGTCAGGTCACGCAACACACCGCAGGCCGGGGCCATTTTCCGGGTATTGCTTTTTACAGCGGCTACGACAACACCTCTACGGAAAGCCACAGCTTCAATCCGCTGGGTAATTTTTGGGCGACACAGCTCAACTGGATCACGGCCGGATATGACCAGAAAGGTCAGCATGGCGATGTCAAACGGCGCGCAAAAATTCAGCTGATCGTCCCCGCCGGACTGTATTCGCTCAATATTGGTGGCGTCAACGCCTTGTATTGCGAACCGCAAATGCCATGCTTCGACGGCCGCCATGGCTACAAAGCCACCATAACTGCCGAGCCCGTGCCCGTCAGCAATCAATAAACTTTTTTCATTGTGCGGCACTTGCAATCGCAGCTGTTGGACAACGATTGAAATGACTGCTGCAAAACAAATAAAGAGACTGGATCCATGATCAAATCGAAAAAACTCGCACATCTTTTGGGCACCCTGGCGCTGATTCTGACAGCCGGCAGTGTGCAGTCGCACGGCAGCGCTGAAATCAACTATGTACCAGGCAGTGGGCCGGTCATTCGCTATCCATGGAAAATCACGATGTCTTCGCATGACACCGTCGAATTTGCGCGCCATGTCGGCGCAAAAAGCGCGGATGAACCCGCTCAGGCCGAACCCTTGAAAGGTTGGACGCACTTCACTGACTGGGTTGCCTTGACATTGACCGAACCCGCTATGCTCACGGTTGAAATCAGCGCACAACCCGGCCTGCATTACACCACCTTCAACAGTGAAACGAATACCATCAACGACCTGTTGGCACGCGGCTGGCTCTATCCGGCCTCGTCGATCTACGAAGGGATCGATCCGATCACCGAAGTGGGTCATATGTACAACCCAAAAGGCAATTTCTCAGCCGCCATCAATTTCCTGAAATATACCGAAGACATCGCCGGTGAGCAGCACATCAGTTACAAGGTCCTGCTGAAACCAGGCGAGTATTCAATCGCGATAGCCGGCGTCAACGCGAAACATTGCCAGCCGACAAATACCGAATGCTACGATGGCCGTCAGGGTTACCGCGCCAAATTCACCACTCAGGCAACACCCATTCGTGTGCCTTGAACGTCATATCAAGCGCCCGCCTGCTGAAATCAGGCGGGCGGGCATAGCCCGGAGCCCAACCAGTCAAACCGTTTGCACCCGGCCGAATGCGCACGAATCAAGCATGACAGCCACTTACCCGAACCCTGTTTGCTCATAAGCAGTTTCTGTGAACTGAAAGTGCATGCAATCCAGCCAGAGCAGTCATTGCCAGGAACCCTGGCAGCCTCCCTGGCCGCAGGCATTTCTCAGTTCGCACGATAATTTATTGATCCCATGAGAAAAAATCCTTTACGGCAGTTTGCCGTTCCGTTTGGTTTGTGCTTGACGTTCACACTGAATCCTGTCCTGGCAGCCTCTCTCGATGAGGCAGAGGTTGAGAACGAACAGGGTTCCGATGTCGAAGTGCATTACCCTGCTGCCGGTTCAGTGACGGATCTGGAAATGATTCACGTTATTGCGGATGTCATCGACAGACCTTTCCAGTCAACCATTTCTATCAAGAGCAACCTGAGTAACCCAACCGATGGCGCCGATTTTCTCAAACAAATACCGGGTATAACGTTGATACGGCAGGGGGGCACCGCCAGCGACCCGGTCTTTCGGGGACTGGGACAAAGCCGGCTGAATACACTGATCGATGGCGTACCCTTTGGCGGCGCATGCAATCACAGGATGGATCCTGCGACATCGTACATCAGGCCGGGCACCCTGAAAGCGGTCAATTTACTGCAAGGGCCGCAATCCGTTCGCAGCGGCAATTCCATTTCCGGCGCGGTGCGCTTCGACCGCGAAGACATCCGTTTCGACACACTCGGCGTTCGGGCCTACGGTAGCTATTTACATGGCAGCTTCAATCGCCAGGACATCAATGCCGACGGCTCGCTCGGTTATGAACACGGTTATTTCAACTACTCCCTCAACCGTTCGCGTGGCGACGATTATGTGGACGGCAATGGCAATACCGTCAAATACACCAGATACAAAACCGGGAACGACCGTTACGCACTCGGCTTTACACCGGACAGAGACACCAAGATTGAACTGTCGCTGCAACGCAGTGATGGTGAAATCGGCAATGCGACCATGCACATGGACGCCACGGTTCTCGACCGGGACAGTTATGGCGTGCGCATCAATCGTCAAAATATCACCCCGTGGCTAAAAGGCCTGGCGCTGCAA
Source organism: Nitrosomonas sp. ANs5 (assembly GCF_050584665.1). Lineage (NCBI taxonomy): Bacteria > Pseudomonadati > Pseudomonadota > Betaproteobacteria > Nitrosomonadales > Nitrosomonadaceae > Nitrosomonas > Nitrosomonas sp. ANs5. The sequence goes on along the minus strand of NZ_JBEUDO010000005.1, from coordinate 21,927 downwards.
TACAGCCACACCACGGTCGATCATTACATGGACGACTTTACGCTGCGCTCACTCAAGGACACCTGGATCATCATGGGGCAGGATTGGCGGCAGAATTTTGCCAAAGGTGAATGGATTTTTACGCCGCATGACGCCATAGAATTGATCACAGGTTTTGAATGGCGCACCGATACTTACGGCGCACATGCCGCTGGCGGCGTGACCCGGTTTCAGCCGATACCGGACATGCGAACGATACCGAAGGATCGCGTGCTGGATTTTGAGAATTTTGCCGGTTATGCCGAACTGGCGTATCAAATGACCGGCCAATTGCGCTGGATCACCGGACTTCGCGGCGATAGATTGAAAACAACAACTGGCGAAATGCGTGCCGGAGGCCAAACGTCGCGTGTGGTGTTGTCCGGTTCCAATCAAAAGCGTTCACAGGATATGTACAGCGCTTTCCTGCGCGGCGAGTATGTATTTGACAGCGTGCCGGTCGAGCTTGCGATAGGTTTCGGTCATGCGGAACGCGCGCATGACTTCTGGGAAGTTTACAGTATGGATGGCTTCAACCTGAAGCCGGAGCGAAACAATGAATTGGGCGCCAAGGTCAGCTATTACGGCGACAAGCTGGCTGCGCATGCCTCGGCCTTTTATAGCCGTATCGACGATTTCATTCTGATCTTTCGCGGCGACCAGGCCAACAATGTCAACGTGGAACGTGCGGGCGGAGAATTCTCCATGGAATACTTCATCACCCATGCACTCAGCCTGTCGGGCAACGCTTCCTATGTGTATGCGCAGAACCTGACCCGAAACGTGCCGCTGGCACAAACGCCCCCACTTGAAGGCACCCTCGGGCTGCATTACAACGACGGCACATTCATCGCTTCGTTCAGGCAACGCCTGGTATCCAGGCAATCCCGCATCGACCCATTGTACGGCAACACCCTGGCGGTGGATTCCACACCCACCTCTGGTTTCATGGTTTCGTCCCTGCAATTGGGCTACAAGCCAGTCAGAGCGGTCGATCTCAGTTTCGGCATCGACAATCTATTCAACAAGGACTATTCCGAACACTTGAATCGTATCGCATCGAGTCCACTGGGCGGCCCGGCATTGGGCAAATTGATCGAGCCGGGGCGCGCCTTCTGGGGGCGGGTAAGCATCAACCTGGATTTTCTATGAAACGTCTGACAACAGTGCGGACTTACCCTTTCATCCGCCCGGATTGCCAGCTGGCCAGTCATATTGCATCACAGCCAAGCGGGACGACCGGGTTTATTTCAACAGATGCAATCAGAAGGAAATCACCATGAAACCCTCTCATCCCTATGCGGCCCGTCTGGTCATCGCAGCCGCGTTGTTGTGCCCTGCGCTAGCTTACGCGGATTTCAATGGCAAGACATTCACGGTCACCTCGCCAACCTGGGATCCCAGCGGCCCTGCCGGTGCGGCCGAACTTGGCGTCACCGATAGCCGCGTTGTCACTGCCAGCAATACCATATCGCCCGATGTGACGGACTTTCGCACCGCTGGCGGCGGTTTTGCCGACGCCTGGAATATTCATTTCGATGGCAATACGGTTACGTTCGAGTTCACACCGATCTATATCCGCGATTTGGGCGATCAGGTCGACTACATGTATATGATGCCAACCGGTTTTCGCATCCAAAACACGCATGGTCAACTGGCACCGATTGTCGGCATCTCGATCGATGACCAGTTTGCGCCATTTGGTTTCGAAAAGCGCGCGTCCCAGTTCGATGAAAACAACATCTGGATCAATCTGGATGGCTCGATGTGTCATTTCTACGGCATGGGCAGCATGCCGGCCTGCACCAACGCGGCAAGCCCAACCGGTTACGACAACATCATCAAGCTGACGGTACACTTTGCTGGCGAGCAGGAGGAAACACTGAACAAAACGCGGGTCGATCGCCTGTTCGACTGGGCCGAAGGTTACTACGCCAGCCTGTTTCCATTTTCTGTCAAATCTTTCGAAGTATTTGGCTATTACGCGCGTTGTTACGGCAACGAGTTCTGCATCGGCGCCAAAGACGGTCATGTTTTTGCAACCGGCGGGCCCTGGGGTGAAGGCATCGTCGACCTGGGACGGCTCGAAGTTTTTTATGACTACGCAGGCATCTGAGCACCCGTTCCGAAACTCAGGACTGGACTGATTATTCAACGACTCGCATGCCGTCTGGATAAAAGCAAACATTTTTTGCCACAGGGGTAGGGTGCACTCGTGCACCGGTTTTTGTGATGCAAGTTGATTGGCTGATGGCGGTCAAAGTGTTTAACGGTGCGCGGGCGCATCCTACTCTCGCTATGCACAGAGGCGGGCAAGGCTGCCTCTGTTTCTGCCGCATACATGATATGGCTCGGAAACAAACTGGCTATTTCCGGTTTACACAGGCAAGCGTGCCGAAGTAGCATAGCCAATCGGAAACCAGTCAGCACGCCCCATATTCAATGCTCGATGATTCTTTTAAACCCGCGTCAGGCAGAAAACTCCTCGCCTTGATTCTGTTTGGCATCTCTTCCCAGACCCTGTACGCGGACCCACCCTATCCGGATGGCAAGAAGAGCGACGGGCGTTTTTCAGTATCGTCATGGCGAAATGCCGTGATTGACCCACGCCAGACCGCAGCAGAATTTACCCACCCAACCCCCACGCAACTGGCCTTGCACGAAGACACCCGGGTCACGGATGAGTTTGGCGAGGCCACGAGCGAGCTGACCGTTTATGCCAACGGGTTCCCCGATCAAATCCGCCTGCCGGATTGGCTGCTGCTGGCCGGTTCGCATCGCACCCGCTATGAATACATGAACGGGCAATTCCGGCAAGGACTGCGCTCGATCGATCAACAACTGTCCCATCGCACCCGTTTGCTGCTTGCCATTCAGGAACGGCTCGACCCACTGCGTTTCACGATCGAATTACAGGATTCACGGGTGCACCTGAACGAAGCCGACTCGAACGTAAACACCGGTCATGTCAACCAATTCGATATCCAGCAATTACATATCGACTTTCACTTCAAGCGTATCTTAAACTTTGATTTACCGACCGAAATCCAGCTCGGCCGGGTCAACATGGACCTGGGAAGAGGCCGCTGGATTGCGCGCAACAACTTCCGCAACGCGACCAATGCCTACGATGGCGTATACTGGAAAGCAGGCAACGCGGATGGTTTTGAATCCAATACCTTCGCTGTCAGGCCGGTCGATAGAAAAATGCGCGCCCTCGACCCGGCACTCGGCAACAATGACAACTTCCTGTGGGGCACCTATCTGCTGCTTCCATCCGCCGACCCGCTGCCATGGCTGCGTGCCGAGCTCGACTATATCGGCCACTCAAGCCGCGCCGGTGACCGCGACTTCCATATGTTTGGCTATCGCCTATTCAAACCGAGCCAGACGCGACAGTTCGGTTTCGAGATCGAGTCGCAATACCAGTTTCATGGTCGCGCGAGCGCCAGACGCTTCGCCCATGTCCATCATGCCGAAATCGATTACAGCTTTGACGCCGAGTGGAATCCCCAGTTTCAGCTCAAATTCGACTATGCCAGCCCGGATGTCGATTTGCTCTACGGGCGGCGCATGTTCGAATTCGAGCCAACCGGTATCATCGGCCCCTTCCAGCGCAGCAATCTGCTGACTGCCGCCTACCGCCTGCTTGTCCACCCGGTCGACCAGTTCATGGCTTCGTTCCAGCATCGGGTTACCTGGCTGGCCGATCCCAAAGCACCCTGGATCAACACCGGCTTGAGCGACCCAGCTGGCCGTTCCGGCAGCTTTCTCGGTCATACCTACGAACTGCGTATGAACTGGCATGTTCATCAAAACGTGATCCTGCAAGCCGGTTACATGTTTTTCAACTTCGGCAAATATCCCCGCAACGCTCCGGACGCACCCGGCGACCGCAATACCCACTACACCTACTTTTCCACGGAAGTGCTGTTCTAGAAAATGCCGCCGGGACAACCACGAATGGACACGAATACACACGAATACTGAAAATCACTGTAGCTGTAATTCACCCGCATCCAAACCGACCCTCACGCATTCGCCCTGCCGCATGACAAAATGCAACCAAGTGAGCGTAACCGCAAAATAATTCGTGTCCATTCGTGGTTAATGACTGAGTGGCCACGGCAGCAGCAGTGTTGTTGTCCCCGATTTGAAGCTAAGCAAGGCATGTTAACAGGTGCGATACTGCTGTATGATCACTCGTAGTACACGTTCCCAGGCAGCTGTCAGGAATTATATGTTCCCATTCGTCGAACTTCAGATCCAATCTTTATGTGTCTAGCCATTCCTGCCCGCGTTGAACAGATCGACGGTGATGATGCGATCGTCAATTTAAGCGGTATCAGGCGCGAAATATCCCTGGCATTGGTGGAAAATGTTGAACCGGGTGATTATGTGATCGTGCATGTCGGCTATGCCCTGGAAAAAATTGATCCGGCCGAGGCAGCCCGCACGCTCGCGCTGTTTGCGGAATTGTCCGGTCAGGATAGCTCCGGAGAGTCCTCACCATGAAATATGTTGATGAATTCCGCGATGGCACAGTGGCTAAAAAAATCGCTGCCAACATTGCCCGGGCGGCCGATCCCCGGCGGCCATATCATTTCATGGAGTTTTGCGGCGGGCATACGCATGCGATTTCCCGTTATGGCGTGACCGATCTGTTGCCGGACAACGTCCATATGATCCATGGGCCGGGCTGTCCGGTCTGTGTCCTGCCGATCGGCCGGATTGAAAACGCAATCCAGCTCGCGCAAACACCAGATGTGATTCTCTGTACCTATGGCGACATGCTGCGTGTGCCGGCCAGCCATGGCACGAATTTGCTCAAAACCAAGGCAGGCGGCGCTGACATACGTATGGTCTATTCCAGCCTGGATGCCATCCGGATAGCCGGCGAGAATCCACACAAAGAAGTGATATTCCTCGCGATCGGCTTCGAAACCACCACCCCCCCGACCGCAGTGGCCATCTTGCAGGCGCAGGCGCTGGGGCTGGCCAATTTCAGTGTCTTCTGCAACCATGTGCTGACCCCCTCGGCCATTTCCCATATTCTGCAATCGCCTGAAATCCGCGAGCTCGGCCAGGTCAGGCTGGATGGATTCATCGGGCCGGCGCATGTATCGACCGTCATTGGCAGCCAGCCGTATGAATATTTTTCCGAAGAATTTCAGAAACCGGTCGTGATCGCTGGTTTCGAACCGCTGGATGTCATGCAGGCAATATTGATGCTGATTCAGCAAATCAATACCAGACGGGCGGAAGTCGAAAACGAATTCACGCGCGCAGTCAGCCGCCATGGCAATCGCAAGGCGCAACAGCTGGTTGCGCAGGTGTTTGAATTGCGGCGCACCTTCGAATGGCGCGGCCTCGGCTGGGTGCCTTACAGCGCGCTGCAGATCAAAGCCACTTTTGCCGATTTCGATGCGGAAAAACGCTTTAAAATTGCGCCCCTGGTCATACCCGATAACAAGGCCTGCGAATGTGGGGCGATCCTGCGCGGCGTCAAGCATCCGCGCGAGTGCAAGATTTTCGGCACTGCCTGTACACCCGATAACCCGATCGGCTCCTGCATGGTCTCGTCGGAAGGCGCCTGTGCCGCCTATTATCGTTATGGCCGCTTCACTGAATCCAGACCACCCACAACGACACAGCAATGACCTTCAACAAACAGGCAATCCGTTCCAGTTATGTCCGCCCCATCGATTTCAAGCGCGGACGGGTAGAAATGAGCCATGGCGGCGGCGGGCGCGCCATGGCGCAATTGATCGAGACCTTGTTCGTCTCCGCATTCGACAATGACATGCTCAGCGCGCTCAATGACCAGGCCCTTTTCTCCCCGCCCGCAGGGCGGATGGTCATGTCGACCGATGGCTACGTCATCTCGCCGCTGTTTTTCCCCGGAGGGGATATCGGTTGCCTGGCGGTGCACGGCACGCTCAACGATATCGCCATGGCCGGAGCAAAACCGCTTTATCTGTCGGCGGGATTCATACTGGAAGAAGGTTTTCCGCTGGCGGATCTCAAACGCATCGTTGCATCGATGGCCGCAGCCGCGCAAGCGGCTGGCATAAAGATCGTCACCGGCGATACCAAAGTCGTCGAACGGGGAAAGGGGGATGGCATTTTTATCACTACCACCGGCGTCGGAACCGTACCGGACGGGATCGAGATTGCCGCCGATCGCGCCCGGCCCGGTGATCGCGTGCTGGTCTCCGGCACGCTTGGCGACCATGGCATCACGATTCTGTCACTGCGCGAGAATCTCGGTTTTCACACTGAAATCGAATCCGATACCGCCGCCCTGCATGATCTGGTCTCGCACATGATAGCCGCCACACCCGCCATCAAAGTATTGCGCGACCCCACGCGCGGCGGCCTGGCCACGGTCCTGAACGAAATCGCATTGCAATCGGCAGTCGGCATCACCATCGACGAACACCAGCTCCCCATTCGTGAACCGGTCCGCGCCGCCTGCGAATTCCTGGGTTTCGATCCACTCTATATCGCCAACGAAGGCAAGCTGGTCGCCATTTGCCCGCCCGAGGATGCCGACCACCTGCTGGAAACGATGCGCGCCCATCCCCTGGGACAGGCAGCCGCCATCATCGGTGAAGTCATCGAAGACCCGCAATGCTTTGTCCAAATGGAAACGGCTTTTGGTGGACGCAGGATTGTCGATTGGCTCAGCGGCGAGCAGTTGCCGCGTATTTGTTGAATGAATCTGCGCCAGTTACGTGTCGCGCCAGCGGCTCGGTAAGATTGATCGAAACGCGTTTCGCCCAGCTCCTCCTTATTCCCCCTTCAGCCGAAAACAGCTTCGTCCAACGCGAGGATAGTCTCGCCAAATAACCTGGAACGGCTCTTGCAACCAAGAGCGATCCATCATCAGTCTTGTGGTGCGCAAGCGCACCCGCACCCGACATCAATCGCATCGTTACCAGTCCCCCGCGTAGGGTGCGCTTGCGCACCGATAAGCCGGACATAGATTGGCTTCTGCCAGGCCACCGAGCAAGATTCATGAACAAAACAAGGCACGCCCCAGAAGCCTGGCACAGATCCTGCATCTCTATGGATGAGGAAACTCAAACCCATCGTTTTTCAACCTAGCGAATAAAGGAGCCTGTCATGCATAACATCGATCGCAACCTGGCTGAGTTTGATACCGAAATGGATCCTTACGATACCGAGATGGAATATGAATTCGAATATGACGATAGTGAGTATGTTTTCACCGAAGCGGATGAAATGGAATTGGCGGCCGAATTACTGGAAGTCGTCGATGAAGATGAATTGGACCAATTTCTTGGAAGAGTCATCCGGCGAGTTGGACGCGGTGTCCGCAGGGCGGTCAGAAGCCCGGTTGCGCGGGCGCTGGGTGGCGCACTGAGAGGTGTGGCCAAAAAAGCCTTGCCCGGCGTTGGCGCGGCCATCGGCACGGCAATTGCACCGGGATTAGGCACCAAAGTTGGCGGCGCGCTCGGTTCGGCAGCCTCCAATCTGTTTGAGATGGAATTGGAAGGATTGAGCCCGGAAGACCAGGAATTCGAGGTAGCCCGGCGCTTCGTGCAGCTGGCTGGCGATGCGGCCAGGAAAGCAGCGGCTGCCGTGCCGACCGCCAGCCCACAAGCCGCTGCCCGCAGCGCACTGGTCGCCGCCGCCCGCAAACACGCACCCGGACTCCTGCGGCCCAGCATGGCGTCGAGCCAGGAAGTCACGCCCACTGGCAGTGGACGCAGCGGCCGCTGGGTGCGTCGCGGGCGCAAAATCGTGTTAATGGACGTATAGAGGGTGAAATGGACGCTGCCGCCATTTGGCTGCTCAAGCAGGAAGGCCGGGCCTTGTTTACCCGGGTCAACCTGATCAAGCCCTTTGCCTTGCATCAACCCATGGTGCCCGCTGCGGCCGTCTCGCTATCGGCGCAGAGAGCCATCGAGCGCTATCTCGCCAGAGAGCGGCATGCGCTGCGTGGCGACATCCAGGATTTCCTCTCTGCACTGGATGGCAAGCTCCGGAACGCTTCGCCAGTCGAAGCGCAGCGTCGATTCTCACTATTGCGTCTTAAATTCAACGCGGTTCTCTCGCAATTCGATATTTTTGCCGATGCGCTGACCCAGCGCAGCAGCCATGACATCGGCGTCTGGCTGGCCGGTCTTGACAGCATCGCAGCCGATGCACTGGCATTGCCGGGCTATTATCAGGCGCCCCCCGTCATCTGCTATCTGGATCACGGCATTGGCGCGGCGATACGCCGTGCCAGGACGCGCCTGCCAGGCGGCAGCGAAAACCCGGTCGCCATCATCCGCATCCCCCGGGAACGGATGATCGGAAGCGGCATCGCCTCCTCCCTGGTGCACGAAGTGGGGCATCAGGCAGCGGCGCTGCTCGATCTGATCCAACCGCTGCGGCTGAAGCTGCAACAGCATCAGTCCCGGCCCAGCCGTGCATTCAATAGCTGGATTTTCTGGGAACGCTGGATCTCGGAAATACTCGCTGATTTCTGGTCGATCGCCCGCCTGGGTGTCACCTCCACGCTCGGGCTGATTGGCGTCATGAGCCTGCCCGCGCCCTTCGTGCTGCGCGTGGGGTTGGACGATCCGCATCCCATCCCGTGGCTGCGCGTCAAGCTCAGCTGTGCGATGGGACAGCGCTGCTATCCCCATCCACAATGGGCAGCTCTGGCCAAACTGTGGGAATCTTTTTATCCACTTGATGCAGTCCCGGATGAAAAGCGCCAACTGTTGCGGAGGCTCGAAGGGGAACTGGAAAATTTTCTCGATGTACTGTTTGGAGAAAAATTCCAGTCGTTGAATGGCGCCACGTTGCTGGCGGTCATGGATAGGGAAGACCGGCAACCGGCCCACCTCCTCGCCCAGTACCAGCAGCTGTGCGACCAGACCAGGCAACTGAGCAGCCTGTCTCCCTGCCTGGCATTCGCCATGCTCGGGCAGGCCAAGGCAGGCGGCCTGCTCGAACCTGAAACCGAAAGTCACCTGCTCAACCAGCTGCTGACACATTGGGCGCTGCGTCATTCTCTGCTGTCACCGGCAGATCAGGCTAGCTCCAATCACGCGAGAGAATCCATACCCATTCCGTCACTAGCTTTAACCTAGAGGATACGATCATGAGCAACCATAACGAAACGGGCGACCCTACTGAAAATGGAAACAGAACTTTCAATGTCGAAATGAAGGAGGCTGTCCGGGTCGATGTTGCAATGCAGCGCACATCCGCCCCGGCCACCGACGATCAGGCCTTATGGGTAGCGATCCGCCATCACGCGAAAGCGGTTGGCTTCAATCGCTATCAGGATTTCATCAATTGCATACTTTGCCGTCCGGAGCAGCCCGAAGAAGATCAGACCGATCCCTGCGCCAGTTATCGAGATGGCAAAGGAAGAATCAAAGATGATCAACGAGGAAAGTATGATTTACCTTTCATCAAAGCCAGGCGGCAAGGCCTCGAAATGCATCCCAGCATCTATGGCGTGGATGCCTATAACCTGCTCAAAACAGCGACCGAGGCTTTTCTCATTTTTGAGTGCGGCCTGGCAAAGAAAGAGGACAATGACAAAGGCTATGTCATGAAAAGGAGAGACTCGATTGAAGAAGAAATATCGGTCGAACAACGCCGCTTAGGAGAACAGGACATTGATGTGGCTGGCATCGAAGAGAAACTGTTGGCCTATCTCAGCAACAATGGCCAGGCTCCGACTCTCCCTTATCTGCGGCGTATCGTCCGGCAAATTGTCAGCCTCAATACCAGCCGCATGGAAGAGAAACTACCCTATTTCGAGGCCATACTACAGGCCCGCCTCACCTGTCCGAGCCTGCTGGAGTTGATCTGGTCCTACTGGCACGAGGAAGGCATGCTGGTGCAGACGCTGAATGCCATCACCCTGCGCTTTCAGAACCGGCTCAGCCATTCACGGGATCCGCTCATCAATCTCGAACTGGATCCGCTGCGGCCCCTAAACAATTTGCTATGGGGTTTCGTGCAGGATGAATTCAATCGCCTGAGCGTGCGGCGGCGCGCCTACGAGTACGATCATCACTATGGCTTCACCTTGATCGGCAAAGCGATTGGTGACTTCCGGCCGGCTGACAGCCGCTCCAAATTCATCGAGGCTTTTCATAACCTGCTCTACCGGGCAGCCATGTTCTACCGCGAGGACGACGATACCACTATCCACGCCGATGCGTTTGCACTGCTCAACGCGCTGCGCGAGGTTCACCTCATCCTGGCCGAGGGCGCACACAACCAGTTTGGCGATCTGCCCTGGACTGCCAGACGGGAAATGCTGATCATGCAATGGCTGCTCGCCCGGCCGGAAATGAAGGAATTCCTGCGCGGCCGCCACATGGTGCCTTACCAGGAACCCTGGATGGGGGCTGTCGATGACATGCGGCGCCTGCAGGGCTGGGGTGACACATCCATCACCCATTTTCACGAACTGGCCAGATATGGCGAGCAAATTCTACTCTCCATCCGCTATGGCGATTGGATAGACATCAACGACCAGGAACATGCCCGCAACTGGGCGCGCTACTGGCGGCCGGAAATTCAGCGCTACATCCATGCCTATATGGCGACAACCGGAGTGGATTTGTCAATCGAAATCACCGACACCCGCCAGGCAAGCGAACGTTTTCTGCAGCCTTCCCTACATTTGCAGAAAAGGCTGGCCGCGCAGCGTTCCCAACCCAGCTTGCGGGCGGGTGTCGTCACATCGGAAACGATCTCGTCCGAGGTCAGAGGGTATGCGAAGCTGCCCCATCGCTCCGGGCGCCGGCTTATTCGGTATGAAAGCGAATAAACAAATGCCTATGAGCCGGTTAATCGGTACACAAGCGCACTCTTGGGGACGCCGGTAACGATCCGATCGGCGTAGGGTGCGCGCGCACCATAAACCGGCGGCGGATCATGCCGGGCGGCGCACGTGGCCCCGAGTGTATCGATGCCCGTGGCAAGTGACCATCATCATGGAGAACAATCATGAATGAAGCAATCGACTGGGTGGAAGAACTTCCGGATATCGATTCGGAATTTATGCAGCCAGAATGGGAAGAATCTGAAGTCAGAAGAGGTGGACGAGGCGGACGAGGACGTCCGTCAAGACCCAGGCAGCCCACCGGCCGCCAGCGGCGGACCGCTCCTCCCTCACGCAGGCCGAGCCGAGGCGGCGCATTGCCGAGAAGACCCCGCCCCCCCAGACGGCCGGGAATCAGACCCAGGTCATCCCGTTACCTACCCAGAGAACCGCTCTGCACCTGCCCCGCCCAGGACTGCCCGCAACATGGCAGCGAGTATGTACGCTGGGTACAGAGTTCGCTGAATCAAATTCAGGGGCTAAACCTGCCGGTTAACGGCATCATGGATGCGGCAACGCGCAGCGCCTTGCGCCGGTTTCAGGAACAACAGGGACTGGCAGTTGACGGCATCGCCGGGCCGGAGACGAAACAGGCGTTGATGACTTCCAGAAGTGGCACGGCCGATCAAAACGAAGGCACCTCAGAGTCAGAAGCTTTCGACTCATTCGACCTTGAAAACGAAATGCTGGAAAGCGAAATCAATCGCAGCAGTCGAGGCTACATTCGCTGGGTCCAGCAGGCATTAAACACCATTCTGGGGCTCCGGTTAGCTGTAGACGGCATCATAGGCAGTCAGACACGCAGTGCTATCCGTGACTTCCAGAAGCGGCATGGCCTGTCTGTAGATGGCATAGTCGGCAAGCAAACCGAAGCAGCGCTGATTGCGGCAGGCGCAGGTCAACCATCAGCAAATGACAGCGTTGCACCCGGCCTGCCAGTCACCGCCCGCCGGCCTAGTGCACGTGGCGCCGCACTCGGAGCAGTTCAGGCCGCGGCGCGTCAACATGGCCTCGGCGAAGTGTTCGTCTCAGTGGTAAGCCACCTTGCGCAAACAGAAAGCGGCGCAACCTATGCGCGGCCTGCCAATACCTTCGATGCACGCCCGCCTGCGGAACGCCCTCCCGGCAAGGCATTGATCACGGCATGGGGCGTCTTCCAGTTCAACCGGGACGCCTGGCGGTCACTACCGGGCACTTCTTCAACATCATTTCCTTGGGAAGCATCTGCGGCAGAAGAAATCAATCGGCCCGTCGCCCGCTACGCCGAGCTGTTTCGCCAAGTTCGCACGGCTGGCGGCAGCGAGCTCGCGGCCGCACGGGGAATCCGTCTCTGGCATCGGTCTCCGGCTGCCTATCGCAACTACCTGCGCGCCGGACAAGATTCAGGTTTCGAGGCAGCATGGCGCGCTGTGCCGCAACGGCACCGTACTGCAGTCGACCGGCGTATGCGGGAGATAGGCTTGATCGGTAACGGGTCCGATCATGAAATGAGCATGATCGAAGAAGTACTGTGGCAACCCGCCTGGCGCTCAGGAGACGATCAATTGCATGCAGAAGTATCCATGATCATCCTCTCTGATTCGGTAGGAAATGGTGGCGCCAACAAGCCCTATGATGTCACTGCTGTACAGAATTTACTGAATAAATTCATTCTTGCCGAAAAGCTGCCTGGCATTGCGCCACTCACGGTAGATGGCAAAAGCGGCCCCAGAACCAGAGCAGCCATCAGGGCATTTCAACGCATCGTGGTCGGAATGAGGTATCCAGATGGGCGTGTCGACCCCGGTGGGCGCACGCTTCAGGCGCTCAATGGACCCATTGTTCAACCACCCACGCCTGCTACGCCCACGGTCACACCACCATCGAGCAGTGCTCTGCAGTATGGCGTACCGGGTGGAAAAATCTTTTCAGGTTATCTCAAGCTAAGGTCAAGTGGCTATCACCTGGGCATAGATGTTTCAACTTCAAATGCTACGGGGCAAGGCGCTCATGATCCGCGCCGGGGCTTGCCAGTCTATGCAACAGTCAAAACGGCTCTCGATATCGCCACACTCAATAAGGTACAGGCTGCCTCAAAAAAGGAACCACCGTGGCAGCAAGGGCTGAAAATACCCGGACATGGCCGGGCCAGTCTACGCGAAGCGCAAGTTTATCTCAGGGAAACCAAAGACCTCAACAACCCGGGCTATGGCGGCTCGGTGGGATTGGCTTGCCGCTATACCTACACAACAACACATGGCCAAGCTGCGGTATTCACGATCTATATCGAGTATTTGCATCTGATTACCCCGGGATGCCTGCCCTATGATGGAAAGCGCCTCATCTCGCTTGCCGAATGGAATGCCGCAGGCAAGGGAGATCGAATCGGTTTCGGGCCCAGAATGAAGCATGGCGCCATCCTTAAAGCAAGCGATTTGGCAACCCTGCCGCTCATCGGCTATCTGGGTGCCACTCGATGGCCTCACGTACATATTCAGGCCGAGTACAAGCAAGGGGTACACAGCTACCTGTTCTATCCGAGGCATGGCTCGCTCAGGCTGGATCCCGCTGCTGTCATTCATTAGCTGATGGCACAAACTGAAAAATCCCGATGATCATCGACTGCCACTGCCACGCCGGTAAAGGCGACGGATTCACCGGCCCCTGGGACACCCGCGCACCGCTGGAAAAGTTTTTGCGCTGGAGCGCGGACGCTGGCATTGATCGGACGGTGCTCTTCGCCGCTTTCCATTCAGACTATGCCGCGGCCAATCGTGAAGTCGCGCGCATTGTCGCCAGCCGCCCCGATCGCTTTTATGGCTTTGCCTTTGTGCACACCCAGCATGGACGGGGGCGTATTTTGGACATAATCAGGACTGCGGTGAAGCAATACGGCTTTGTCGGCATCAAGGTGCATCGCCATGACGCTCCCATCAACCGCGAAGTCTGCGAGGCGGCAAAAAGGTTTTCGTTACCGGTACTCTACGATGTCAGCGGTGAGGTATCGGTTTGCGAACTGCTCGCCCAGGAATATCCGGAGGTAAACTTCATCATCCCGCACCTGGGCAGTTTCTCTGACGACTGGCGGGCGCAGCTGGCACTGATCGATCATCTGGTGCGGCATCCAAATATTTATGCCGATACCGCCGGCGTGCGCCGTTTCGACCTGCTCGAACAAGCGGTGGCGCGCGCGGGTGCGAAAAAAATCCTGTTCGGCTCCGATGGACCCTGGCTACACCCTGCGGTCGAGCTTGCCAAAATTCAGGCATTGCAATTACCGCCGGCACAGGAAGCGCTGATATTGGGCAGGAATTTTCTGCGATTGATCAGGCAAGCAAGCCATCCTCCCGCCCCCCATCGGCCAACCCGGCAAGCAGATCATCCATGATGGACCCCATGCATGGCGCATGGAATGCATCCTTGCAGTCTGCACAACTGACATTGGACTGAATGATTTTGCTGCGAGAAACCGCGCGAAGACAGGAATGGTGGTTGGCACAGGCTGCAGGGTGTGCTTGCGTAGCATGCGAATCGCCTCACATCACAAAATCGGTGCACGAGTGCACCCTACGCTTGGATGGCTGCCAGAAATGCCCCCCATGCGGGTCATTCGGAGGCTTTTCAATGACCATGCATCACTGCAATGGCTATGGCGTTAAAAAGGCCGATCCAGAACAGAATTTTCCCAACAGCTGCTAGCACCCAGTGGCTTTTGTTTTGACGGCATGCAGATTCGATCTCTGGCTGGCTTGTCGTAGCTGCAAGGCACGATCGGTGATGCCCAGTCTTTTGGCGGCACGCTGCAAGTTGCCGTCTGCCTCCCTGAGCGCGATGCGGATGGCTGTTTCGGAGGTGATGCGGCTGATTTCCTTGACGCCGCAGCCAAGCATCAGCGCATCACGGATACATTGTTCAAAGCGGATATCCTGCCATGCATCGGGCGGTATCCAGCTGCCCCGGCGTTCGTCTTCCGGAATGTCGCCCAGGGTGACCGGGCCTGGCCCGACATGCCGCGCACCCAGCCGATGCATCAACTGCATCAATTCACGAATATTGCCCGGGTAATCGCGCTGCATCAGATAATGGCCAAGCGGTTCGTCGATATCGAGCGGAGGGGCGCCCTCGGGGCGGTGGCTTTTCAGGAAATGCAGTGCCAGCGGCAATATGTCTTCCTTGCGCTCACGCAACGGGGGCAACCGGAAGGACCAGGTGGCAATCCGGTAAAACAGGTCAGCACGGAAACGCCCTTTCGCGACCTCTTCGGAGAGATCGCGGTTGGTTGCGCATACCAGGCGGAAGCGGGTCGACTTCCACGTATTGCTCCCGACCCGCTTGTAGGTACCCTCCTGAATCACGCGCAGCAGTTGCACCTGCAGGTGCAGTGGCAACTCGCCGATTTCGTCCAGAAACAGGGTGCCGCCGTTGGCAAGCGCGAAAGCCCCCTCGCGCGCCATCAATGCGCCGGTGAACGCCCCGCGATCATGTCCGAAAAATTCGCTGCCGGCCAGTTCGGGCACGATCGTACTGCAATCGAGGATCACCAGCTCCTGATCCTTGGCGCATGGATCGAGCGAGTGCATCAGACGGGCCACCAGTTCCTTTCCGGTTCCCGTTTCTCCCATGATCAAGACCGAGGCATCCGTGAAGTAGGCTACCTCGACGAGATTCCTGAGAAAATTGCGCCATACCAGGCTTTTTCCGATCAGGTTGTGCTGCACGAGCGGGCTGTTCAATAAACGATCCACTGTGATCCAGCGCGATAACAAGGCAACGACCCGGTCCATCAATCCGGAAACATCGCCCTGCCAGCAAAGCACATCGGCCGCGCCAGACTTGAGCAAATGCCAGTACTGCTCATCATTGATGGGTTGCTCCAGCAATGTGATCGCCAGCACCGGCTCTTGACCGTTGCAGCTCACGCGCTCCAGGCATCCATGCAATTCTGGAGTCAAGGCGGTGAAGCACAACAGCCCCGGTCCCCGCGGTTGGTCGCTTGCAAGATGCTGGAGTTGCAGGTGATGCTGGCTCATGAACGGGGCCAGTTCCGCTTCTACCGATTGAATGTCACAGGAAAATGAATGAATCCATACCGCAGTTTCACTACTCATTTGCATCCCCTTTAGCAAGAGAGCGGCGTAACGCCAGAGTAAATCACCTCGTCATATCATTCATTATTTTGCTTATTTTGTATGCAGTTTACTCCAAAAACCCTATGCCTTTGAACTATTTTCAGTTTAAATGTGGTGCAATGAATATTGCCCATGAAATGCATTCTGCATACATCCAGCAACACCTATCGCGTAGGGTGCACTTGTGCACCGGCTTTTAATCGTGTGATGGCTTGCTGGCGATAACCGGAGGTGTAGGAGAGGGTGCGCAAGCGCACCGTAATCGACAGCCAGCGCCCGCTTCGTATGCATTAGCCGGTGATTACAACCCAAACCACGAATGAACACGAATAGACACGAATGATTCGGTGGCAATGCACACATGGATTGGTTTTTGTCATGCAGTAGGGTGAATACGTGATAACCGGTTCAATCACAAGTGAAACACAATCGCAGTGGCTTTCATTATTCGTGTCTATTCGTGTCCATTCGTGGTTACACCCACCTGACTGCGCTTGAAGCTGCACATTTCACCGGCCCGCCAACTTGCAAACCGGGTTAGAATCGTTCACCAGCTAGCAAGAAGTATTCCGGGAATAACCAGTCAAGCGTGAAAATTCTGTTTCTGACTCATAGTTTCAACAGCCTCGCCCAGCGTCTCTATGTCGAGTTGACGCGGCTCGGTCATGAAATTTCGATAGAGTTCGACATTAACGATGCAGTCACGACCGAGGCAGTCGAGCTGTTCCGGCCAGACCTGATTCTCGCACCGTTCCTGAAGCGCGCCATCCCGGCGCATATCTGGCGCCATCATGTTTGCCTGATCGTGCATCCGGGCATCGTCGGTGATCGCGGCCCATCCGCCCTGGACTGGGCAATCATGCGCGGGCTGCCTGAATGGGGCGTGACCGTTCTGCAGGCCACTGGCGAAATGGATGCGGGGGATATCTGGGCGGCGGAAACCTTTCCGATGCGATTTGCCACCAAAAGCAGTCTTTACCGGCATGAAGTCACCCAGGCGGCAGTCAGAGCCGTCTGCAGCGCAATCGAGCGCTATCAGAGCGGGCAGTTCCGCCCCATGCCGCTGGACTACTCCCGGCCGGAAGTGCAAGGGCGCCCCCATGCCCTGATGCGGCAGACCGATCGTGCCATCGACTGGTTGCGGGACGACACGCAGACCGTCATCAAAAAAATCCATGCGGCCGATGGTTTTCCCGGCGTGCTGGATACCCTGTGCGGGCAGCAATTCTTGCTGTTCGATGCACATCAAGCGCCCCATCTGCAAGGCAACCGGCCCGGCGAGCTCATCACCAGAAGCCAGGGTGCGATCTGCCGTGCAACGACCGATGGCGCTGTATGGATTGGCCACTTGAAGGCAAAATCCGAGCAGGCACCCCCCTACAAGCTACCCGCCACGCAGGCCCTGGGGGAATCAGCCACTCGGCTGCCCGAAATCTCCCCCGCCTCCCGGGAAGCTGCCGCACAGAGCTTTCGCGACATCTGGTTTGAACAGCACAACCAAGTCGGCTTCTTGCACTTTTCGTTCTATAACGGCGCCATGGATAGTGAGCAATGCGAACGTCTCCGGCAGGCCCTGCTGACTGCAGCGCAGCAAGATATACTGGTGCTGGTCCTGATGGGAGGCACGGATTTCTGGTCGAATGGCATCCACCTGAACCAGATCGAATCCGCCGCCAGCCCCGCGGATGAATCCTGGCGCAATATCAACACCATGAATGACCTGGTGCAAGCCATCATCACCCGCACCGATGTGCTGACCATCGCCGCCCTGCAGGGCAATTCGGGCGCCGGGGGAGTGTTCCTGTCATTGGCAGCCGACTATATCTATGCCCGCAAGAGCGTGATCCTGAACCCGCATTACAAAAGCATGGGTAATTTGTACGGATCGGAATACTGGACCTATCTGCTGCCCAAACGAGTCACACCGCAACAGGCAGCCGCCCTGACCGGCAACCGCCTGCCAATCAGCGCCGATGAAGCGCGCACGATCGGCCTGATCGATGACTGCTTCGACCTTGCACACCAGCCATTCCGCAACCGAATCACCCAGATCGCCCGAACGCTGGCAAACAGTCCGGATTATGCAAGCCTGCTGCAACGCAAACAAGCCCAGCGCCAACAGGATGAAAACCGCAAGCCCCTGGCGGCATACCGCGCCGAAGAACTCGCGCGCATGCAGCTCAATTTTTATGGCTTCGATCCCAGCTACCATGTCGCCCGCTACCACTTCGTCCACAAACTGCCCCATGCCTGGACACCGCTTTATCTAGCGAAGCATCGCCGGATTGTGCCAAAATGCCTTGAATGACTATGTCATTCAAACCACGTCCGCGAAATCATTTTGCTTGCATGATGGCAGCATGCCCTGCCATGCAAGGGCAGCCCCTCGTCACAACTGATCCAGCGGACTGACTACCGCCTTGCCGCCTTTGTTCAATACATGGGTATAAATCATCGTGGTGGAAACATCCTTGTGGCCGAGTAATTCCTGCACGGTACGGATATCGTATCCAGCCTGCAGCAAATGGGTGGCAAAACTATGGCGCAGAGTATGACAACTGGCTGGTTTATGAATCCCTGCCACTTTCACTGCTTGCTTGATTGCACGCTGCAAAGTCTGTTCATCAATATGATGCCGCCGCTCATTACCGGAACGAGGATCAATCGAACGTTTGCTTGCCGGAAACACATACTGCCAACCCCATTCCCTGCCTGCATTCGGGTATTTTTGTGCCAATGCGAATGGCAGATAAACATCACCATACCCTTCCGCCAAATCACGGGCATGCAGTATCTTCACTTTTTCAAGATGTGTTTGCAGTGGCGCGATCAGGGAAGACGGCAACATCGTCACCCTGTCTTTGCCACCTTTGCCTTCCCGGATAATTATTTCCTGACGGGAAAACTCCACATCCTTGACTCGCAAGCGTACACATTCCATTAGACGCAAGCCCGCACCATAAAGAATGCTCGCCATAAGCCAGGAACGGCCTTCCAGGTGATCAAGCAGATTGAGTACTTCTTGTACTGTGAGCACCACCGGCAAACGTGCTGGCCGCTTGGCGCGTTGCACTGACTCCAGCCACGCTATTTCATGGCCTAGTACTTCCTTGTACAAAAACAGCAGCGCGCACAACGCCTGATTCTGCGTGGAAGCCGCCACATTACGCTTAACAGCAAGAAAAGTCAGAAACGATTCAATCTCCCTTTCCCCCATCGTTTCTGGATGCCGCTTGTCGTGAAAGAAAATAAAACGCTTTATCCAGGCAATATATGATTGCTCGGTACGATAACTGTAATGTTTTAGTCTAAGCTTATCTCGCACCTGATCCAAAAGCCGGGGTTTGTTCATAATATCCATCCGTGGATCTAACATAGATTGTTACAATGAAACCTAAATCGGCCTGTTTCCATAAAATTTAAGGAGTTAGTATGAGTATTGCCGTGATAGATTTCATTTGTGACGTAATATATTGCGTCATTTCGGACGTATAATTGTAGTTAAGCCCTTGAGCCAGTATCGGGTCAATGAATCTATAGAAGCATGGAACGATGTTAAAAATAGAAATAAATAACGTAAAAAGTATAAAAAAGTTCTCATTAGAGATCCCTGTAGAGCAAGGATTACACGTTATAGCAGGATCTAACGGAATCGGTAAAAGTAGCATTATGGCGTTGCTCGCTGTTCCTTTTCGCCCGGCGGTGCTGTGGACGATTTTCAATAACGCAAAAGAAGAAAGCAGCGTTTCTTACGAATATGATGGCAGAAGAGACGTCTGGAATAAAAAAGATGGAAAGTGGCAACACGAAGATGGGAAATGGGCAAAAATAAAGCTGGATGGATTTATTGAGGGCAGTGTAATCCATGGAACAAGATTTACTGACAAGAAGGTGTTGGAGCTTTCTGAAAAGGTAAAGTCTGATCACTTGGTTGATGCAGATTCTTTTATTAATGATAATTTCAGCCATATTCTGCATGGAAAGAAATTCTATCCAACAATTAAGAAGATAAAAAACCGTAAGACTGCAGAAGAGTTAGGATTTGATTCAGTGCCGTATTTTATGGAATACGAAGATGGTCTTTTGAGTCAGTTCTGGCTAAGTAGCGGTGAGAATCTTCTGCTGAGTCTGTTGCACTTTCTAAACAACAAAATATTCCAGCAAAAAAGGAAAGGAAGCAAGCATGTATCCCTTATTCTCATTGACGAGGTTGAGCTGGCGCTTCACCCTGTGGCTATTAGCAGATTGATTACTCTCCTAAACAGGCTTTCAGAAGAATATAACTTGTCTGTATATTTCTCATCACATTCTACGGAGCTTTTGAGGGCAATAAAACCTGCCAACATTTATTATCTCCAAAGCCTGCCAAATAAATCTATAGAGGTTATAAACCCCTGCTATCCAGCTTACGCAACCAGATTTTTATATAATCAAGACGGCTATGATATTTTAATACTCCCGGAAGATGATCTCGCGAAGTATGTTATAGACAAGGTATTTCAAAAGGAAAAGTTGTACGAAGGTAAGCTTTACCACATTCTGCCGTGCGGTGACTGGAGAAATACAGTGAGACTCCATCAGGAAATATTGGATGCCAATCTTGCGAGCCACTCTACTAAGGTAATCTCTGTTCTTGACGGTGATGTAGAGGCAGAATTTAATTCTGAGAAGAAGAAAAATCAAAATTACTCTCGTTTAAATGTGACCTTTCTTCCGATACCGAGCCTAGAAAAATATCTTCATGCACATCTAATCGATGATGTTGATGCTGATTTCTTTCGAGAGCTAAACGACAGATTTTTCAGGAAAAAATCATTAGATGAAATAGTGTCAGAGTATGTTGATTCGGGGATAGATAGGAAAGGTAAAAAGCTGTGGGGCAAGATGGTAAGACACTTAGGTGATGATGGTCTCAGTGAGAAAGAGTTTCTTAGAGAGGTGTCAGAAGCTATCTATAGACGCCTAGATATTGAGGTGTTAACAAAGAGAATCAAAGCATTGTTCTGAAATATGGCTTAACAAAGCGCTGCTGGGGACAAACCTACGCTGCGCTTCGGTTTGCCCCAGAGCGCGGCGTTAGATTTCTGGAAAGCAGCCGTGAGCACTGAAGTTCATACGAAAGAAGGCGCAGGAATACTTGCCACGTTTCTCGACGAGCAAATCGCAGCGTTCATTGCGCTCGGAACCACTCTTCGTGATAGCCCGCTTGCGCGTGTCGCCCGGCTGCATCCTTTACTCGTCGCGGTTATTGAAGATGCGATTTCCATTCGTCTGCTTGGCGATGCGTCGCGCCTGAATCAGGCTTATGTAATTTCCCGCGCACTACTTGAGCGCCTGACAAACTTTTGTTTCTTGCAGCTATGCACCGATGGCGAGTTTGAGGACTTCTTTGACTACACATTGAACAAAATCGGTCGAAGAATGGACCGCTCAGTAGAGGCAGCTGGCCAAGTTAAGGCCCGAATCGCGCTTAGGGATGGAGAGTTTCAGCTACCGCCCGAGATTGCTGCTGCTGTCGCCAAATTTACAAGCGAGCGTGGGCGGGAAAAGACACGATGGACAACAGTATCGTTACCAGATAGGGCCGCCGTTGTTGAAGCAAAGCTCGGGGGATCATCCGGGCTCTTCATCAGTTTGCTCACAATTTACGCCGACGCATCTGAGGCTCTTCACGGAACAATCTACGGTGCTGTCTTTCATCTTGGGGCATACGATGTTGGTGCCGTTCCTCACGACCAAGACAGTTTGGATCGTCACCGTTATTCAACACTTGCCTGCCTGTATCTAATGGCAGGCGGGGCGATGGATACGTTGCTTTCTCTCTTGCATGCACTGGGCGAACCGAACGTTTTTGAGGCTGCGTCTGCATCAAAGTCAAGGTTCAAGCTGGCGGCTGTCAGGTGTGGTTTGGTTGCCGCAAAGCAGAAACCT